>JBAPMW010000092.1:0-7330 GCA_049278815.1 Hyphomicrobiaceae bacterium | reverse complement strand
GTCAGACCCAGACGGGTCTGACACCTTTGCGAGGTGGTCGCGTCATGACCTTCGAGACGGAAACCGTCCTTGACCGCCGGCGCTTGCGCCGGCGGCTGTCTTTGTGGCGGGTGCTGGCGGTGACGGCCGCCGCACTGGCGGTGGGGCTCGCGCTGTTCGCCTCAGCCGGGCAGGTGGGGCTCATCAAGCAGCGGCAGATCGCCCGCATCACCATCGAAGGGCTGATCACCGACGACCGGGATCTGCTGCGGCTCATCAAGAAGGTCGGCGACAGCACGTCGGTCTCGGCAGTCGTGCTGGCCGTCAACAGCCCCGGCGGCACCACCGTGGGCGGCGAGGCGCTGTTCGAGGCGCTGCGCGAGCTTGCCAGGAAGAAGCCGCTGGTGGCGCAGTTCGGCACGGTGGCCACCTCGGCCGCCTACATCGTCGGCCTCGCCACCGACCAGATCGTCGCCCGCGGCAACACCATCACCGGCTCGGTGGGCGTGATCTTCCAGTGGCCGGAGTTCTCCCAGCTGCTGGAGAAGCTCGGCATCAAGGTCAACGAGATCAAGAGCGGCCCGCTCAAGGCCAACCCCTCGCCGTTCCAGCCGCTGGACGAGCCCGGCCGCAGGGCGGCCGAGAAGATGGTGGCAGAATCGCAACGCTGGTTCCTGAATCTTGTGCGCACCCGGCGCCTGATCGACACCTCGAAGGTGGAGGGCCTGGAGGAGGGCCGCGTGTTTTCCGGCCGTGAGGCGCTCTCCCACAAGCTGATCGACCAGATCGGCGGCGAGCCGGAGGTTGTGAAGTACCTGGAGGACCAGCCCGGCGTGCCCAAGGGCCTGCAAATCGTCGATTGGAAGGTGAGCCGCGACAGCGACTGGAACCTGCTGCGGCTGGCAACCAGGGCGCTTGCACGCGCAACGGGCATCTCCGCGCTCGATCAACTTGCCCACGTCCTAGGCGAGGGCCGCTTGGCCAGCTTGCGCCTTGACGGCTTGCTGTCCATTTGGCACGGTACGGAAAGATGAGGAATTACAGTGCTTTCCGGGCAGCCCCCGGGACGTCGAGGACGCGTGGCATGATCAAGTCCGAGCTGATCCAGAGGATCGCGGCCGCCAATCCCCACCTCTATCACCGGGACGTGGAGCGCATCGTCAACGTGATCTTCGGCGAGATCGTCGAGGCACTGGCCCGTGGCGACCGGGTGGAATTGCGCGGCTTCGGCGCCTTCACCGTCAAGCACCGCGCCCCCCGCATCGGCCGCAACCCCCGTACCGGCGCCTCGGTGGCGGTGTCCGAGAAATACGTGCCGTTCTTCAAGACCGGCAAGGACCTGCGGGAGCGGCTGAACAAGGCGGCAGCAGCAGCAGTGGGCCGTCGGCAATAAAGCAGGGGTTAGGTTTCAGGCTCTAGGTTCTCAGAGGCCCCTGAAGCCCGACCCCTAATGTCGTGACTCTGACGGTTCCTACGGTGTCATCCCGGCACTTGTTGCCGGGATCCAGTTCGCCGCAAGCTCCGCAGCGCGGTGTGGGGTGGATCCCGGGGCACAAGGCCCGGGATGCCAAACTGGCTGTAGCGTCGGAGACAGCACAGTAGAGCCTGAAAGCCTGGGGAAGAATGCTGCGCCGCATCATCCGCTTCGTCCTGACCCTGCCCGCGGTCATCGTCCTGGCGGCCATCGGGCTGGCCAACACTCAGGATGTCCGCCTCGCCCTCGATCCGTTCCGTCCCGACGATCCGGCGCTCTCGCTGGTGCTGCCGTTCTACGCCTGGCTGCTCGCGGCCCTCATCCTGGGCGTGGTCGTCGGCGGGCTGGCAACTTGGGCCCGCCAGGCGCACTGGCGCCGCAGCGCCGTGCGCAGCGAGATGGAGACGCAGCGCTGGAAGGCCGAGGCCGACCGCCTGGGCCGCGAGCGGCAACTGGCGTCCACGGGCCACTAGGCGGGTATTCCGTAGGGTGCAATCGTGCATAGCGCGATTGCACCGATCCTACTGGTTTCAGGTGTCAGGTTTCGAGGATCGATCCAAGCAGGTTCCTTTCGCCGGCCCAACGCAAGCATGGCAGACGCAGACCGGGGCAAGTGTGCCAGGAGGGGGCGTCAGTCGAGCACGAGGCGAACGTTGTCTTTGGCCTGCTCTCCGCCTGGGCCGTGATGCCGAATGATCTCAACCAGCCAATCGAACACGGTTTGGCCAGTGCCGGCACGAGCGTCGGACAGCATTCGCCGCACATCTCGTCGATTGCTTGGATGGCAGCATCCTAGTCGGATTTCGAGCTGCCTCATTGTTTCGGGATATCCCAGCGTTTTCTTTGCATCCGCCGAGTGAGACCACCTGAGGGTGAAGCCTTCATCGGGCGTTCCGAAGCCCCCTCTCAGAATGTCGTTGAATGCATCGAGATTCCGGCCCCACTGACGGCCAGGGATGAGAACGCGGCTGATCTCATCGTAGAACGTTTCAAGCGACGTTATCCGAGAGCCGTCGAGGACGTATTCATTTGCCATGGAGGCGTTCATAGTCCAATCCACGCGCTCAGTCTGCTTTCGCTCTCAGACCGCGGAAACTCTGCTTAGGCTGGCTCCCCGAACCTGACCCCTGCAACCTGAACCCTGGCTGACGATGCGCATGTTCGATGGCGCCGCCGTGGATGCGGCGCTCTCCTATCCGGCCCTGGTGGATACGCTGGAGGCAGCCTTCGCCAACGGCGCGATCGCGCCGCCGCGGCATCACCACGCCATCGCCCTTGACGGCCGCCCGGAGGCGACGCTGCTCCTCATGCCGGCCTGGGAGGCGCGCGCGCCGGGCTCCCTCCTTGCGGGCCGGTACATGGGGCTGAAGGCGGTCACCGTGTATCCCGACAACGCCGCGCACGGGCAGCCGGCGGTGCTCGGCAGCTACCTGCTGCTCTCGGCCGAGACCGGCGCGACGCTGGCCGTGATGGATGCCACCCGCCTCACCGCCTGGCGCACGGCCGCGGCCTCGGCGCTGGCCAGCCGCCATCTGTCGCGCCCGGATGCGGCGCGGCTCCTGATGGTGGGGGCCGGAGCGCTGGCGCCCTTCCTGGTGCGCGCCCACGCCTCGGTGCGGCCGATCCGCGAGGTGAGGGTGTGGAACCGCACGCGGCCGCGCGCCGAGGCCCTCATCGCGACGTTGGCGCAGTCGGGCATCACCGCCACGATCGCCGACGACCTGGCCGCGGCAGCCGCCGGGGCCGACATCGTCTCCACGGCCACGCTCTCCTCCGAGCCCCTCGTCCGCGGCGCCTGGCTCAAGCCCGGCACGCACCTCGACTGCGTCGGCGCCTTCAAGCCCGGCATGCGCGAGACCGACGACGAGGCCGTGCGCCGCGCCCGCATCTTCGTCGATACGCGCGCCGGCGCCTTCGCCGAGGCCGGCGACATCCTCCAGCCCTTGCAGGCCGGCACGATCGGCAAGGATGCGGTGCTGGGCGAGCTCGCCGAGCTCACCCGCGGCGATGTCGAGGGGCGGCGGTCGCGCCAGGAGATCACCCTCTTCAAGTCCGTCGGCGCCTCGATCGAGGACCTGGCCGCGGCCGTCGCTGTGTATGAGCGGCTGGCGGGGGCATCCGCGTCTGGCTCTCTTCCAGCAGCGTGCTGAGTGGGCTCCACGAGGTCGCCCGGCTGCGCAACGGGTTGCCCGTCACGGATCCTCGCCGAAGCCGGCCTCGACCAGGGCCACCAGCGCGCGCAGGGCCTCCTGGCGCTCGGGACCTTCGGTCTCCAGCACCAGCTCGGTGCCCGGGCCGGCGCCGAGCATGAGCAGGCTCATGATGGAGCTGCCGCCCACGGTGGTGCGCTCGTCCTTGGTCACGGTCACCACGGCGTCGAAGGCCTCGGCGCACCTGACGAACCTCGCGGAGGCGCGCGCGTGCAGGCCCCTGCGGTTGCAGATGATTACGCGCGCCCGCAGCTTCCGGTCGTCCAGCGGTTGTCGGTTGATCTGCAGCGTCTCGTCGTCCTTCGGCACATGAGCCCCGCGTCTAGCCGTCTAGCCTAGCCTTCGCCCGACAGCAGCTGGCTCGCGATGCTGATGTATTTGCGCCCTGCTTCCTTGGCTGACGTCGTGGCGTCGCGCAGCGAGGCCTCGCTGCGCACGCTGGCGAGCTTGATCAGCATCGGCAGGTTGATGCCGGCCAGCACCTCCGCCTCGGTCTCCTCCATCACCGAGATGGCGAGGTTGGAGGGCGTGCCGCCGAACATGTCGGTGAGGAGCACCACGCCCCGGCCGCTGTCGACGCGGCGCACGGCCTCGATCAGCTCGACGCGGCGGCGCTCTACGTCGTCGTCGGGGCCGATGGGGAAGGCCTCCAGCTGCTCCTGCGGGCCGACCACGTGCTCCAGCGCCGAGCAGAACTCGCCTGCAAGGCCACCATGGGCGACGATAACGACGCCGATCATGTCTGTTCGCAGGTCCTCTGCGGAGGCACGTCAATGGACAACGAATCTAGCCCACCGAGGCGCGGCCGACCAAGGCGGCGCATGATGGTTAGACCACCTGCTTGACGCAAGGGGAATACAGCCTCATGGCAACCATTTCCGTCAACTGCGGCCGGCATGCGCCACCGCCAGTGCGAGCTTGATCGGAGCGGAGCTTTCGAATGGCGCCAGCCGCAGCAGCGGCAGGTCGACGCCGGCGAGGCGCACCTTCACGTCCGGCTCCGGCATGCGCTCCACCGCCTCTGGAGCGACCAGGTCGACGACCAGCACCAGCTCGCAGGCGGCAAGCGCCTTGACGTTGACAATGCCGACGCCCCGCACCTCCAGCTTGCCGCGGATGCTCTCTGGGGCTGCGGCCAGGATGCGACCATCGTCGCGCCTCAGCTCGACCTGGTCATCGGCCACCAGCGCCGGCGGCTCGATGGCAGCCGGGCCGCGCCGCGCCAGGAACAGGAAGCGCAGGGCCAGGTCGGACTTGCCGCAGCCCGAAGGGCCGCGCAGCAGCACGCCGCGCTGCCCGAGCGCGACGCAAGTGCCGTGCACGACCTCAGCTGCGTCGCGCAATCTGCTGGCCTCCCTTCGACTTCGCCGCGCCGGCGGCGGGCAGGCGGACGGTGAAGCGGGTGCCGGTGACGCCGGACTGGCGCCGCCCCTTGAGGGCCGGATGATCGAGCGGCGCCGGAGACGGCACGCCATCCACGGCGATGCGGTTGCCGGCCTGGATGCTGCCGCCGTAAGCGTCGACGATACCCCGCGAGATGCTCAAGCCCAGGCCCGAGTTCTTGCCGGTGGTGCTGTCGGTCTGCGGGCGGTCCGAGTAGAAGCGCTCGAAGATGGTATCGAGCCGGTCCGGGGGGATGCCGGGGCCGTCGTCGTCCACCACGATCTCGACCTCGCCGCCCACGCGCCGCGCGCGCACCGCCACCAGCCCGCCCTCGGGAGAGAAGGAGATGGCGTTGTCGAGGAGATTGGTCATGACGCGCCCCAGACGCGCGTCATGGCCCATGACGATGAAGGAGCCGTCGGGCAGCCACCGGTCCTGGATATCGAGGACGAGCCGCAGGCGGCCGTCGTCGAAGCGGTCCTGGAAGATCGACATCACGGCGCGAAGCACGTCGCGGATGTCCACCGGCTCGGTGCAGCCGTAGGCCAGCTCGGCATCGAGCCTGGAGACGTCCGACACGTCGCTGATCAGCCGGTTGAGCCGCGACAGCTCCTCCTGAATCTGGCGCACCAGCTCGTCGCGCATCTCGGGCGTCTTGACGTAGGCGAGCGATTCGGCGGTAGAGCGTGCGGCCGTCAGCGGGTTCTTCAGCTCGTGCGCCACCTCGCGCGCGAACAGCTCGCTTGCCTCGATGCGCCGGTAGAGCGACTCCGTCATGGTGAGGAAGGCCGCATTCATCTGGCCGATCTCGTCGGCGCGACCGGCGAGCTGCGGCAGCTTGGCGTGCGCGCCGATATTGCGGCTCACGTTCTCCGCCGCCGCCGAGAGCCGGCGCATGGGGCCGGCAATGGTGCGGTAGAGCAGCAGCGAGGCGATAAGCGTGGCCGCCAGCGCGGTGAGCGCCAGGCCAAGGAGGTTGGTGCGCTCCGCCTGAAGCACCTCGTCGATCACGCCCGGGCGCGTGGAGAGCAGCAGCGCCCCCCTCACCTCGCCCTTGTAGATGACCGGCGTTGCCACCGAGACGATCTGCTGGCCGGACTCGGTGATGAGCAGGATCGCGGTGGAATGCCCGCCCTGCAGGGCCGCGGCCACCTCGGGGTAGGACCTGCCGTTGGCGCCGTCGATCTCGCGGTAGACCGGGATCTGGCCGCGCTGCAGCCAGGCCATGAAGCGCGTCCAGGCCGTCCTGACCCGCTGGCGGCCCTTGCTCTGGTCGGTCGTTTCGACCGTGTCGCGCGCAGTCAGCTGCCCGGTCTTCAGCAGCCGATCGGAGTCGACGATCAGCACGCCGTCCGTCCCGTACAGACGGGCGCGGGTGGTGTCCGGCAGGCGGGTGAACAGCGGCGCCACCCGCTCCGGGCGGATGGACAGCTGCATGGCCGTAAAGTCATCGTCGCGCAGGAGCTTGTGCGCGCCCTCCGTCTCCGGGAGCATGTCGGGATTGAGGATGATGCGGCCGGTGCCGAGCTCGCGCGTCGCATTGAAGGCGATCAGCGAGGCGAAGGCCTCGCCCTGCAGCTTGAGCCCGTCGCCCTGGGCCTCGATCATGCCGGCACGGTATTGGGCCAGGTAGTTGACGCCGCTCAGCACCACCGCCAGGCCGATCAGGTTGGCAAACATGATCCGGCGCAGGAGCGTCTTGGAGACGAGGCGGATCAGCGGCCCGTAGGTCAGGAAGTGGTAGAGGTCGCGGCCAACCCGGCGCAGCACGACAGGGGCGCCTGCAAGCAGAGCCCCACGCCATTCGCGGGCGCGCCGGCCGATGTCGGAGACCACGCGCGCCAGAGCATCCCCCCCGCCGGTGGCCGGACGCCACCCGCCCGTCTGGATTGCCATCTCGTTCCCCCGGGCTCTCAGGCCTCCTTGAAGCGGTAGCCGACGCCGTAGAGCGTCTCGATCACGTCGAAGTTGTCGTCGACCTGCTTGAACTTCTTGCGCAGCCGCTTGATGTGGCTGTCGATCGTTCGGTCGTCGACATAGACCTGATCGTCATAGGCGGCATCCATCAGCGCGTCGCGGCTTTTCACCACGCCTGGCCTCGCGGCAAGCGCCTGCAGGATGAGGAACTCGGTGACGGTCAGCGTCACCGGGCGGTTATCCCACACGCAAGTGTGCCGCTCCGGGTCCATCTTGAGCTTGCCGCGCTCGAGCACCTTGGACTTGTCCTCGACCGGCGCGGTGCCGTCGCGAGGCTGGGCCCGGCGCAGCACGGCCTTGACCCGCT
>JBAPMW010000091.1:0-2897 GCA_049278815.1 Hyphomicrobiaceae bacterium | reverse complement strand
CACAATCGCGGGCGATTCCCTCGCGATTGTGTTGGGTCTGCCCCCGGCTTGCGCCGGGGTTGACCCAACCTACGATACGGGTTTCTGCATACAGGCTGCACCCGCGCTTGTCAGCGCCGCCGGGCCGGGCAACATAGCAGCTGCGCAGTCGGGGGATGTGTCGAGGATGGCCGCAGATCGCAGCGTTCGCATCGTCGTGGCCGGCGCCGGCAGCATCGGCTGCTACGTCGGCGGGTGCCTGGCGCTCGCGGGGCGCGACGTCACGCTGTTCCTGCGGTCGCCCCTCGCCTATGCCATCGCCCGGCGCGGCTTGCGCGTCTCGGACCTCGATGGGGCGGACCGATTGGTGGCATCATCGGCGGTGCGGCTCGCGACCGACTCTGCCGCTGCGTTCGCCGAGGCCGATATCATCCTCGTCACGGTGAAGATGCGCGATACGCTGGCCATGGCGGAGCTGATCGCGAAGCATGCGCCTTCGGGGGTCACGGTGGTGAGCCTCCAGAACGGCGTCGGCAACGCGGATCTCCTGCTGGCCCGGCTCGCCGGCATGGCCCGCGTGGTGGCCGGCATGGTGCCGTTCAACGTGGTGCAGACTCTGAAGGATGGCGCGCCGCCACGCTTCCACCGCGCCACCAGCGGCACGGTGCTGATCGGCGCCGGCGTGGCCGGGTTGCACGAGACGCTTGGCGTGACGGGTGTCGCGGTGGCCGAGAGCCACGACATGACCGGCGTGCTGTGGGGCAAGCTGCTGCTCAACCTCAACAACGCGCTGAACGCCCTTGCCGGGGTGCCGCTCGCCACCGAGCTCGCCGACAAGCGCTGGCGTAAGCTGCTCGCGCGGCAGATCGACGAGGGGCTGGCGGTGCTGCAGGCCGCCGGCATCCGTCCGGCGCGCATCGAGGGGGTGCCGCCGGGCGCCGTGCCGCGCATCCTGCGGCTGCCCGACTGGCTGTTCCGCCGCGTTGCCCGGCGCATGCTGGCCATCGACCCGGAGGCGCGCTCGTCCATGTGGGAGGACCTGGAGCGCCGCCGGCCGACGGAGATCGTCGACCTGCAGGGCGCGATCCTGGAGCTGGCGGCAACGAAGCGCCTGCGGATGCCCCTGACGGAGCGTATCGTGAAGCTGGTCAAGGAGGCCGAGGCGGCGCGGGCGGGTTCGCCCGGGCTGACACCGGACCAAGTGAGCGAATTGCGAATTGCGAATAGCGAATAGGGTCTCGCGGCTCTATCGCCTTTTTCCCTACTCGCAACTCGCAACTCGCTATTCGCTTTTTTGGGGAGGACACTACCGATGGATGCCGATGCAATCGTGGTCGGCGGCGGCCTGGCCGGCCTGGTGGCCACTGCTGAGCTGATCGACGCCGGCAAGCGCGTCATCCTCCTCGATCAGGAGCCGGAGCAGTCGCTGGGGGGCCAGGCGTTCTGGTCGTTCGGCGGCCTCATGCTCGTCAACTCCCCCGAGCAGCGGCGTCTCGGCATCAAGGACAGCTACGACCTCGCCCTGCAGGACTGGATGGGCTCGGCCGGCTTCGACCGGCCCGAGGACGACTGGCCGCGGCGCTGGGCCGAGGCCTACGTCCAGTTCGCCGCCGGCGAGAAGCGGGCGTGGCTGCACAAGATGGGCTTGCGCTGGTTCCCCATCGTCGGCTGGGCCGAGCGCGGCGGCTACACGGCCACCGAGCATGGCAACTCGGTGCCGCGCTTCCACATCACCTGGGGCACCGGCCCCGCGCTCATCGCCCCGTTCGTCGCCAAGGTGCGCGAGGCGGCCAAGACCGGCCGCGTGTCGCTGCGCTTCCGCCATCGCGTGAACGCGCTGACGCAGTCGGCCGGCGTGGTGGACGGCGTCGCCGGCGACATCCTGGACCCGAGCGGGGTGGAGCGCGCCGCGCCTTCCTCGCGCAGGAAAGTGGGCGACTTCGCGCTGAAGGCTCAGGCCGTGATCGTCACCTCGGGCGGCATCGGCGCCAATTTCGACCTGGTGCGCGCGAGCTGGCCCAAGCGCCTGGGCGAGCCCCCCCAGCACATGCTCTCGGGCGTGCCGGACTACGTGGACGGGCGCATGCTGGGCATCGTCGCCGCGGCCGGCGGCAGCATCATCAACCCGGACCGCATGTGGCACTACACCGAGGGCATCACCAATTTCGCGCCGATCTGGAGCCGCCACGGCATCCGCATCCTCCCCGGGCCGTCGTCCTTGTGGATCGACGCCACCGGCAGGCGCCTCCCCGTGCCGCTGTTCCCCGGCTTCGACACGCTCGGCACCCTGGCGCACCTGCGGCGCACCGGCTACGACTGGTCGTGGTTCATCCTGACGCAGAGGATCATCGCCCGCGAGTTCGCCCTGTCGGGCTCGGAGCAGAACCCGGATCTCACCGGCAAGAGCATCCGCAAGCTGCTGGGCCGCCGCTTCGGCGTGCCGGGTCCGGTGGACGCCTTCAAGAAGCAGGGCGTGGATTTCATCGTGCGGAGCACGCTCCCCGAGCTGGTCGCCGAGATGAACGCCCGCACCGGCTCGGCCCTGATCGACCTGGCAGCGTTGGAGCGCGAGATCGCCGCCCGCGACCGCGAGATCGCCAACCCCTACACCAAGGACGCCCAGATCACCGCGCTGCGCGGCGCCCGCAACTACATAGGCGACAAGCTGATCCGCGTCGCCACCCCCCACCGCCTGCTCGACCCCAAGGCCGGCCCGCTGATCGCCGTGCGCCTGTGGGTGCTGACGCGCAAGACGCTCGGCGGGCTGCAGACCGACCTGTCCGGGCAGGTGTTGCGCGCGGACGGGGAGCCCATGGGCGGCGTCTACGCCGCCGGCGAGGTGGCGGGGTTCGGGGGCGGGGGGATGCACGGCTACCGCGCGCTGGAGGGGACGTTCTTAGGGGGGTGCCTGTACTCGG
>JBAPMW010000090.1:0-3568 GCA_049278815.1 Hyphomicrobiaceae bacterium | reverse complement strand
CGACGCCGGTGGGCGCGCGGTACTCGCCGAACACGGAGCGCAGCGCCGCGCCCCACTCGCCGGTGGTGACGCCGGCCTTGGCGCAGGCGATGGACGGCTCCATGACATTGCGGCCCTCCCTGGCGGCGGCCTCCAGCTCGGCCAGCGCCTTGTTCACGGCCGCGCCGTCGCGACCGGCGCGCCAGGCGGCGAGGCGCTCGACCTGCTCCTTCTCCACAGCCCCATCCACCGCCTCGATGGCCCCGGCTCCGGCCGCCAGCGGCGAGGGCTCGGTCTCGGCCCAGCGGTTGACGCCCACCAGCACCTGCTCGCCCGACTCCACCTTGCGCAGGCGCTCCGTATTGCTCTCCACCAGCGCGCGTTTCATCCAGTCGATGGCCACCACCACCCCGCCCATGGCCTCGATGCGGGCCAGCTCCGCCTTCGCGGCCGCCTTCAGCTCGTCGACCTTGCGGCGCACCGCGGCGGAGCCGTCGAACAGGTCGGGATACTCCAGCAGGTCGGTCTCGTAGGCCAGGATCTGCTGCATGCGAATGGACCACTGCTGGTCCCAAGGCCGCGGCAGGCCCAACGCCTCGTTCCAGGCGGGAAGCTGCACGGCGCGGGCGCGCGCGTCCTTCGACAGCGTGACGGCCAGCATGCTCAAGAGGATGCGGTAGACATTGTTCTCGGCCTGCGGCTCGGTGAGCCCCAGCGAGTTGACCTGCACGCCGTAGCGGAAGCGCCGGTGCCGCAGGTCGGCGACACGATAGCGCTCCGCCGTGATCTCGTCCCACAGCTCCGTGAACGCACGCATCTTGCACATCTCGGTGACGAAGCGCACGCCGGCGTTGACGAAGAACGAGATGCGGCCGACCACGGCGCCGATCTCCGCCGGCGGCACCTCGCCGGAATCGCGCACCGTATCCAGGATCGCCTGTGCGGTGGCGAGCGCGAACGCCATCTCCTGCACCGGCGTCGCGCCCGCCTCCTGGAGGTGATAGGAGCACACGTTGACGGGGTTCCACTTCGGCAGCGTGCGGCAGCTGAAGACGACGGTGTCCTTGGTGAGCCGCAGCGACGGCTCAGGCGGGAACACGTAGGTGCCGCGCGAGAGGTACTCCTTGATGATGTCGTTCTGGGTCGTGCCGGTGAGCTTGTCGCGCGCGGCGCCCTGCTCGTCGGCCACCGCCACGTAGAGGGCGAGCAGCCACGCCGCGGTGGCGTTGATGGTCATCGACGTATTCATCGCCTCGAGCGGGATGGCGTCGAGCAGCGTGCGCATGTCGCCCAGATGGCAGACCGGCACGCCCACCTTGCCCACCTCGCCGCGAGCCAGCCCGTGGTCGCTGTCGTAGCCCGTCTGCGTCGGCAGATCGAAGGCGATGGAGAGGCCGGTCTGGCCCTTGGCAAGGTTTCGGCGGTAGAGGGCGTTGGACTTGGCCGCAGTGGAATGGCCCGAATAGGTGCGGATGAGCCAGGGGTTGTCGCGCTCCACAGGCCCCGAGGCGTGGGCTTCGGCCCGCTTCGACGCGGTCATGTCGGTTGCTCCATTTGTTCGCATGCGCGAGACAGCTCCAAAGTAGCCGAGCCGGAACGCGGCGCAACAATTTAGCGGGCAGCAGGGGCCCGACCGCTGCTCTTCAGCAACCATGTTGAACGAGTGGTCACGCGCGAGGGGTTTGGCCTCTTTGCTCGCACTGCAAAAAAAATTGCTTGTGCAGCGCCAAAAACTGTCGGACGCTATGGTTGCTTGCTGCATGAGCAGGCTACCATGGCGGGATCAGCGGACATGCCTCAAACCAAGGCAAAGTCGGCCGACACGGGCGTGCCCCTGAAGGCTGCAGCAGCGGGCCCCGCTCCTGTGATCGTGGCAAGCACGCCGAGGAAGGATCTCTACGAGATCGGCGAGATCCCACCGCTCGGCCACGTGCCCCCCAGGATGTACGCCTGGGCGATCCGCAAGGAGCGGCACGGTCCGCCCGACCAAGCCATGCAGGTCGAGGTGGTGCCCACCTGGGAGCTCGACAGCCACGACGTGCTGGTGCTCGTGATGGCCGCCGGCGTCAACTACAACGGCGTATGGGCCGCGCTCGGCAAGCCCATCTCGACCATCGACGTGCACAAGCACCCGTATCACATCGCCGGCTCCGACGCCGCCGGCATCGTCTATGCGGTCGGCTCCAAGGTGAAGCGCTGGAAGGTGGGCGACGAGGTCGTGGTCCACTGCAACCAGGACGACGGCGACGACGAGGAGTGCAACGGCGGCGACCCGATGTTCTCGCCGTCGCAGCGCATCTGGGGCTACGAGACGCCGGACGGCTCGTTCGCCCAGTTCGCGCGCGTGCAGGACCGCCAGCTGCTGGCGCGGCCCCGGCACCTGACCTGGGAGGAGAGCGCCTCCTACACGCTGGTGCTCGCCACCGCCTACCGAATGCTGTTCGGGCATCGTCCCCATGTCATCAGGCCGGGCCATAACGTGCTGGTCTGGGGAGCCTCAGGGGGCCTCGGGTCGATGGCGGTGCAGCTGATCGCCACCGCCGGCGCCAACGCCATCGGCGTGGTCTCCGAGGATGACAAGCGCGACTTCGTCATGCAGCTCGGCGCGCGCGGCGTCATCAACCGCAAGAAGTTCAACTGCTGGGGCGAGATGCCCAAGGTCGGCACGCCCGAGTACGACGCCTGGTTCAAGGAGGTGCGCAAGTTCGGCGCCGCCATCTGGGAGATCACCGGCAAGGGCAACAACGTCGACTTCGTGTTCGAGCATCCGGGCGCCGCCACCTTCCCGGTGTCGGTGTTCGTCGTGAAGCGCGGCGGCATGGTGGTGATCTGCGCCGGCACCACCGGCTATAACCTCACCATGGACGCCCGCTATCTGTGGATGCACCAGAAGCGCGTGCAGGGTTCCCACTTCGCCAACCTCCTGCAGGCCGCCCAAGCCAACAAGCTCGTCATCGAGCGCCGCGTCGATCCGGCCATGTCGGAGGTCTTCCCCTGGGACCAGATCCCCAAGGCGCACACCCGCATGTGGAAGAACGAGCACCGCCCCGGCAACATGGCGGTGCTCGTCAATGCACCGACCACGGGCCTGCGGACCTTCGAGGATGCGCTTGAGGAGAGCCGCAGGCGGCTCGGGTAGAGGCAGGTCGGCAGGCCCGGGTGCCGAGCGACGCATGGGATACCGCGATGGCTGAGGTTTTCCCGTGGGACCGGATACCTGGACCGCTTTCCGGTTGATATGAGGCGAAACAGCCCGCACGCACCACCGACCTCGCGGTCATAGAACCGCCCGCCTCCCACTTGCGTCATCCCGGCGCCGCGAGCGCCCGTCAGGGCGCTCGCGGGAACAGGCCGGGACTCATGCACCTTCGATCTTGCTCACGGAACGGATCGTAGGCGTGACGGCTCCGCGGCTGCCGCGTCGGCACGAAATCAGAGACGCGAGCCGTTCTGAGGTGCATGGGTCCCGGCCTGGTCCCGCTTGGGCATTTACTGGCCCAAGCGGCGCCGGACGACGTTGGCGGAGAGCGATCTATTCGGCTGCCAAGCCGGTCGTGCAGATGGGTTGTTCCACCCCACATACCTGGAA
>JBAPMW010000089.1:0-1757 GCA_049278815.1 Hyphomicrobiaceae bacterium | reverse complement strand
CCTATCGCCGCATCGTGCTCGTGCGCCGGCCGCCCGGCGAGCCGGCGGAGACGGACTTCCGCGTCGAGGGGGTGCCGATGCCGGAGCCGGGCCCCGGCCAGCTCCTCGCCCGCGTCATCTATCTCTCGCTCGACCCCTACATGCGCGGGCGCATGCGCGACGCCAGGTCCTATGCGGCGCCGGTGGCGCTCGGCGAGGTCATGACTGGCGGCGCCGTGGGCCAGGTGGTCAAGTCCAACCACCCGCACTTCAAGGTGGGCGACATCGTCGAGGACACTTTTGGCTGGCAGGAGTACGCCATCGGCCCCAGCCCCGGCCGCGCCCCGCGCAAGGTCGACCCCGCGCACGGACCGATCTCCTACGCCAACAGCGTGCTCGGCATGCCCGGCATGACCGCCTACTTCGGCCTCCTGGAGGTGGGGAGCCCCAAGCCCGGCGAAACCGTGGTGGTGTCCGCCGCCTCCGGTGCGGTGGGCCAGCTCGTGGGGCAGATCGCCAAGATCGCCGGCTGTCGCGCCGTCGGCATCGCCGGCGGACCCAGGAAGTGCGCCTACGTGAAGGATGAGCTGGGTTTCGACGCCTGCGTCGACTACAAGGCCGAGAACGACCTCGCCGGTGCCGTCAAGGCCGCCTGCCCGAACGGCGTCGATGTCTACTTCGACAACGTCGGCGGCGCGGTGAGCGACGCGGTGCTTGCCCACCTCAACTTCTTCGCCCGCGTCAGCCTGTGCGGCGCCATCTCGCAATACAACACCTCCGAGCCCGGTCCGCGCATGCTCTACACCTTCGTCGGCAAGCGCGTCACCGCGCGCGGCTTCATCGTGTGGGACTTCAACCAGCGTTATGCGCCGGCGCTCCAGCAGATGGGCGAGTGGGTGCGGACTGGCCGCATCAAGTACAAGGAGGACATCGTCGAGGGCGGCATCGAGCGCGTACCGTCCGCCTTCATCGGCCTCCTGCGCGGAGAGAATTTCGGCAAGCTCCAGGTGAAGCTGGGGCCTGATCCTTGAGTGGGGCAGGCGCGCGATCGGGGTCACACCCTCCGGGCTACGGGTCTGACCCCAGGGCGCGACCTCTTGTCTGATCAACCTCGGCCGCCCGTCGCGGGCACGCCGCGCGCCGGGGTGCCCTCGCAATGATATTGCAACGGAGCATGCGTTAACGACGCGACGTGCCGGGGTGTGCCCAATCCGCGGTGCTACTACGGCATTCACACAAGTGGGTCGTTGTTGTCGTTTGAATTGGCAAATTATTAGACGATTTCGATGTCGTTATAGCAGTTTTAATTTGACAATTTAGATGATGCTGCTAAAGTGCTCGTGTCACCAGCAACTGGGAGTGGATGGGCATCAGCGAGCCTGGAGCCACAGCGAGAACGGCTGCGGAACACTGCGGGCAGCAGCCGAGCCCGCTCCACGCGATGAGCCTTGGGCCGCGAGGCCGGTGGCGGCGCGCCCTCAGATAAGGTTCCTTGGAGGCCCCACGGGTTGCGCTCAGCGCGCGGCCGGCGGGCGGAGCTATGTGACGATTTTTGAGGTGGGCCCCTCCGGGACAGGCAGCCGAAGGACGAGCGACAGTCATTCATCTGGCCCAGGCCGGCATTCATCTGGTCCTGGCCGGACTGGCCAAATCCCCCGTCCCGCAGGCCACTCCACCTCCCGCAGAGCCTCCACGAGAGGGCATATTCATCGGAGCTGCGCCGGCGCCGCCGCTAGCCGGGCCGTCAGAGCCGCGCCGGGGTCGCTAAGCAAAGTTTC
>JBAPMW010000088.1:0-6324 GCA_049278815.1 Hyphomicrobiaceae bacterium | reverse complement strand
GGCTTCGACGTGACGTCGTACACCACGCGGTTGATCCCGTTCACCTCGTTGATGATGCGCGTCGCCACCCGCCCCAGCACGTCGTGGGGGAGCTCGAAGTAATCCGCCGTCATGCCGTCCGTCGAGGTAACCGCCCGCAGCGCGCAGACCTTGTCGTAGGTGCGGGCGTCGCCCATCACGCCCACCGTGCGGACGGGGAGCAGCACGGCGAAGGCCTGCCAGATCCTGTCGTAGAGGCCGGCCTTGCGGATCTCGTCGAGGAAAATGGCGTCGGCCTTGCGCAGCACGGCCAAGTCCTCAGCGTTCACCTCGCCCAGCACGCGGATCGCCAATCCCGGCCCGGGAAACGGATGCCGGCCGATGAACGGCTCCGGCAGCCCCAGCTCGCGGCCCAGCGCGCGCACCTCGTCCTTGAACAGCTCGCGCAGGGGCTCCACCAGCTTCAGGCGCATGCGCTCGGGCAGGCCGCCGACATTGTGGTGCGACTTGATGGTCACCGACGGACCGCCGGTGAAGGAGACGCTCTCGATCACGTCGGGGTAGAGCGTGCCCTGGGCCAGGAACTCGGCGCCGCCGTGCCTGGCCGCCTCCTCGTCGAACACGTCGATGAAGAGGGCGCCGATGGTCTTGCGCTTCTCCTCCGGGTCGGTCTTGCCCGCCAGGGCGCTGAGGAACCGCTCGCTCGCGTCCACGTGGACCAGCGGGATGTTGTAGTGCCCGCGGAACAGCGAAACCACCTCCTGGGCCTCGTTCTGCCGGAGCAGGCCGTGGTCGATGAAGATGCATGTCAGCTGGTCGCCGACGGCCTCGTGGATCAGCACCGCGGCCACGGCGCTGTCCACGCCGCCCGAGAGGCCGCAGATGACGCGGCCCTTGCCGACCTGGCCGCGGATCCTGGCGATCTCGCTCGACTTGAAATGCGCCATGCTCCAGTCGCCCGGCAGCCCGGCGATGCGGTGCACGAAGTTGCCGATCAGCGCGGCCCCGCGCGGCGTGTGCGCCACCTCGGGGTGGAACTGCACCGCGTAAAGCCGGCGCTGCTCGTCGGCAATGGCCGCGAACGGCGCGCCCTTGGACACCGCCACCACCTTGAAGCCGGCGGGGAGCTGCGTGACGCGGTCGCCGTGGCTCATCCACACGGTGTCGGTCTCGCCCTTGGCCCACACGCCGTCGAACAGGGCCGTATCGGCGGTGACCTCCAGCTCGGCGCGGCCGAACTCGCGGTGGTGGCCGCCCTCCACGCCGCCGCCCAACTGCGCCACCATGGTCTGCTCGCCGTAGCAGATGCCGAGCACCGGCAGGCCGGCCTGGAACACCCAATCCGGCGCCCTGGGGGTGCCAAATTCCGTCACGCTGGCCGGTCCGCCCGAGAGGATCACCGCCTTCGGCCTCAGCCGCTCCAGGGCACCCTGCGCCCGGTTGAACGGCACGATCTCGGAGTAGACCCCCTGCTCGCGCACCCGCCGCGCAATCAGCTGGGTGACCTGGCTGCCGAAGTCGATGATGAGGACGGTGTCGGTCATGGGACGCAGACCTCGGCGCGGGTTGGGACGACAGGAGAGGCGAATCGGTTGCACGCGCAAGCGCGATTCAGCACCCGCAGGGGGGCGGGTCAAGCCGAGGGCCCTACGGCCTGCACCGCCGCCGCTTCATCTCGCGGGCCAGCTCGCGCTGCACCTCGGCCGCGAACAGGGTGGCGCGGGAGACCTGGGCGGGGGAGATGCCAGGCTGGCCCTTGAGGGCCTTGGGGGCGGCCTCGGCCTCGCGGCGGCCGTGGGCAAGCTGCTCGCACGAGAGCGCGGCCTTGGTGGCGCGGAAGGCGAACAGGCGCACGCCGCTCGCATGTGCGTGCGCCGTCGGCGCCTCCTTCACCCACGTGCGGTCGTTGTCGGCCAGCATGGCCTTCAGCGTCGCCTCGCGCTGGCCGACGCAACGGGCGCTGTCGTCTATGCAGGAGAGCCCGGCCTTCTCGTCGTCGAAAAGGCTGGCCCCACACGCCGCCAGCCAGAGGGCGCAGACACCCAGTGCCATGGCGAGCACCGATTGGCGAATAGCGAATGGCGAATGGCGAATGAGGACGCGCCATTCGCCATTCGCCATTGGCCACTCGCCCTTCTCGAACGCCCGCTGTCGCATGCTCCCCCTTGAGATCGGCGCGGCGAGGCCATAGAAGGCGGGCATGGCAGCGGTAAGGCGCGGTGCCCTGGAAACGCCGGAGGCTCAAGGTGCGGATTGCCGCGCCGCCTCGATGGCTTTTTTTCGCAACCGGAAAGATCGCAAGCTCAAGGAGCGGCAACGATGGCCCACGCAATGCGCGTCCACCAGACCGGTGGCCCCGAGGTGCTCACATGGGAGAGCGTGGAGGTGGGCGACCCCGGCCCCGGCCAGGTGCGCCTCAAGCAGCACGCCATCGGCGTCAACTACATCGACACCTACCAGCGCTCCGGCCTCTACAAGCTGCCGCTGCCGCTCATCCCCGGCAACGAGGGCGCCGGCGAGGTGGTGGCGGTCGGCTCCGGCGTCACCGACTTCAAGGTGGGAGACCGCGGCGCCTACGCCGGCGCCATCGGCGGTTATGCCCAGGAGCGGCTGATGCCGGCCGACCGCCTTGTGAAGCTCCCCGACGCCATCGACTACAAGACGGCAGCCGCCATGATGCTGCAGGGCATGACGGTGCGCTACCTGCTGCGCCAGACCTACAAGGTTGACCGCAGCACGGTCATGCTGCTGCACGCCGCGGCGGGCGGCATCGGCCTGATCGCCGCCCAGTGGGCGAAGCACCTCGGCGCCACCATCATCGGCACCGCCGGCTCGGACGAGAAGTGCAAGCTCGCTTTAGGTGCCGGCTGCACCCACGTCATCAACTACAGGACCGAGGACTTCGTGAAGCGCACCAAGGAGCTCACGGGCGGCCAGGGCGTCGATGTGGTCTACGACGGTGTCGGCAAGGATACCTACCCGGCCTCGCTCGACTGCCTGAAGCCGCTCGGCCTGTTCGTCAGCTTCGGCAACGCGTCCGGCTCGGTGCAGAATTTCAGTCTGCTCGACTTGATGAACAAGGGCTCGCTCTACGCCACGCGACCGACGCTCCAGACCTACGTGGCCAAGCGCGCGGACCTGCTCGCCAACGCCGGCGAGCTGTTCGATGTCGTCAGCAAGGGCACCGTCAAGATCGCCGTCAACCACACCTACGCCCTGAAGGACGCGGCCCAGGCCCATCGCGACCTCGAAGGCCGCAAGACCACGGGCTCGATCGTGCTGCTGCCGTAAGGTGCTGACGCGTGGGCGGACGAGGCGATCGTCGTTGTCCGCCCACTGCGTGCGTCAGTGCTTGCCCAGCGGCGTCCAGCGGTAGATATCGGCGAGAGGGATGGAGAGGCCGAGCGCCGGCAGGGCGAGGGACCCAGCCAGGGACGTGAGGCTGCGTCCCTTCCATCGGTTGGAGCGGTCGTAGGCAATAACCTCCACCGTCTTGAGCGAGACCGTCACGTAGTGCTGGCAGTTCGGCACGCTGGCGTAAGCCTTGCGGCGCCAAGCCTGGTCGCCCTTCCTGTTGCTTCTGGAGAGCACCTCGAACAGCGCCAGGGCCTCGTCCGAGACAGGCTTACTGGTGGGTGGGCGCTCCAGCACCATGATGTCCGGCTGCGGCAAGCTCTTCTCGGACGCGGGAACCCTGGTCCCTGTCCCCGGAAGTGGGTACCAGCTGGAGTTCCGCTCCGCTTTGAACCTCCACAGGAAGCCCGTGATGTTGGCAACGACCATCTGGTGATGACCGACGGGAGAGGCGTTCATGACGGGCACTCCCTCGATCAGCTCCCAGCATTCCCCCTTGGGCCGTGTGTCCGTGAAGGCGAGAAACTCCTTGATCGTCATCAGCTTGTCATGCTGCTCAGGTGCGAGCTGTGGGCGTCCCATGGTGGCCGATCCTGCTGAGCTGGGCCGTTGGAAGCGCGCTATACCACATTTCTGGCGACGCCGCACGTGGCGCGGGGCCCTGTGGCACGGTTCCTGCCCTATGCCGGTCCCGCCGGCTGATCGATGAGGCTCACGTGCGCGGCGACCACGCGCCAGCCCTCCTCGAAGCGCACCCAGGTCTGCATTTGCCGGCCGACCTTGCCGGGCGTCGTGTCGCGGTGGAACAGCGTGGAGGCGACGGCCACGTCGCGGCCGTAGGCGGTGATCACCGTCCGCGACCGCGTGCGCGCGAGGTTGACGGGCGAGCGCGCCGCCCGGAACGCCGCCACCTCCTCGTGGCCGTAGAGGTTCTCCGTGACGTCGCCACGTCATTCGACACCAGCGCCGCCTCGTAGCGCTCGAAGGCGGCCCGCACCTCGGCCACCACCTCGGGCAGGTCCACGTCCATTCGTCTCCTCCTATTCCGGCGGTCTTGGCGCGGCGACAACGCCGTCGCGCTCCAGGGCGTGGGCAATACCAAGCGCCACGTCCTCGCGCCAGGGCGCGGCCGATGGGAAGCGGTCGCAGCGGCACGGGCACGACGACCGCCGGCAGGCCGATGAAGGAGATGGAAGGGGGTTCCAAATCATTTGGAGGCCTGGGCCTTGGCAATGCGGAGTGCATTGCCGATGATGCGGTCATTGGATCGGGTTAAGCCTACTTCTTCTCGCTACTACGCACTTCCCGGGGTCAGACCCAGCCTCCGCCGGTGGCAGGGTCTGACCCCGGCTTGCTCCCCTCCAAACTGGATACCCTACCGCGCGCAGCGAGTAGTGCGCAGGGTACGTTGCATGACGGCTGCCAGCCCTTTGCGGCCGACCTAAGGCGACCACGCGCCGTGTGCACAGGCGGCGGCGCTTATCCACAAAGGATAATGTGACGGGCGCTGCGTCCGGCGACCGCTATCCTTCTGGGATTGCCGGTGTGGGGCCAATTCTTCCCTCGGGGTGACTCAGGCTTTGGGATTGTATGCGGCGTGCCTTCCGCCCCTTCTGGCGCCCCTCCGGCCCACGTGCAGCGTCACCTCAGTGAGAGCAGGGGGATTGTCATGTCTCATCTGTATGGGGTTCTCGGCGTCTCGCCGAGGTCCGATAGGGCTGCGGTCAAATCCGCGTTCCGGTGCCTGGCGAAAACCTGCCATCCCGATATGCAGGGAGGCGACGAGCCGCGTTTCAAGGAGATCGCCAATGCCTACGCGACGCTGGTCAATCCGGCGGGGCGCGCGGCCTACGACGCCCAATGCGCGCTGGCCTGCGCCCACGCGCGGCGCCGGATGGCGGGCGCGATGGCGACCATGGCCGCGTCCTTCACGCTGACGGTGGGGTCAGGGGTGGCGGTGGCCGGCTGGCTGCTGGGTGCCTGAGCCGTTGGCTGCGCGTGCCCAAGGGTGCCGTCGGTTGGCCTGCCGGCCGGCTGTGGTCGGCAGGCCACATCTTGCACCCGGACGATGCGACGGGCCGCGACGGCCAACTTGCGGGCCACCTTTGGGGGAACGTTGGGGCTGGGCGTGCGGACGCCCATTGTTGCAAGAGGGCACGAGGGCAAGGAGCACTTCATGAACAAGCGGCAGATCATGAAGCCTGCGGAGGGAGGGGCCGGCGTTGGTTGCGGCGACATATGGCGCGCCGTCGGACGCCGACTGGCGCTGAGACGTACAGAGCTGGGCTACAGCGCTGGTCGCGTTGCGGATGGGGTGGGCATCGCGGTCGGGGACTACCGAGACTATGAGGATGGTGCCCCGATCCCGGCCTTCCTGCTCGGCGAGATCGCCGACCTGCTTGACCGGTCCGTGACCTGGTTCTTCGAGGGTGTTGACCACCAGGGGGCTTCGGACAGCGAAGGCGAGGTGGACATCGAGCCGGTTACGTACAAGGTGGCAACTGTCGAGCACCGCATCCAGGCGCTGACGGAGTCGTTCCGCCAGCTGGACTTCGAGGGCCAGCAGCACCTGCTCGCCCTCTCGCGCGCCCTGTCCCGCGCCAACGCGGGTACTGTGCACGATTGAAGCGGGTGAATGTAGCGGGCGAAGCGCGGCTGCCCTCAACGCATCTCCAGGTGGCAGTATTCCTCACGCAGGTCGTAATAGGCCGTCATGACCTCGACCGGCTCGTGGTCGGCATCGAAGGCGATGCGCTCCAGCGCCAGGAGGGGCGTCCGCTCGGCCAGCGCCAGGGCCTGCGCCGCCGCCGCCGAGGCCGGCGCAAGCCTCACCTTGGCCTCTGCGCGCGCCAGGATCACGCCCCGGTCCTGCGCCAGGTCCTCCAGCTCATCGGGGATGTCGGCTTGCTCCGCGAGACCCGGAAAGCGCCGGTCCGAGACACTGACCTGCTCGTAGGCGAAGGGGCGGCCCGCGTCCACCCTGAGGCGTTG
>JBAPMW010000087.1:0-2761 GCA_049278815.1 Hyphomicrobiaceae bacterium | reverse complement strand
GTCTCGGTCGGCATGTTCGAGCATGTGGGTGTCAATCACTACGCAACGTATTTTAGGAAGATCCGTCAGCTGTTAACGGAGGACGGCGTGGCGCTCGTCCACTCCATCGGGCGCTCAGGGCCGCCGGCCGCGACCCATCCCTTCATCGCCAAATACATCTTCCCCGGCGGCTACATCCCCGCACTCTCCGAGATGGTGCACGCCGTTGAGCGTTCTGGTCTCATCATCGCCGACATCGAGGTCCTGCGGCTGCACTACGCAGAGACCCTGCGGGCCTGGCGCGAGCGGTTCCTCGCGAATTGGGACAAGGCTGCCGCCATTCGCGACGAAAGGTTCTGCCGGATGTGGGAGTTCTATCTTGCCGGCTCGGAGGTGGCCTTCCGCTACCAGGGTCTGGTCGTGTTTCAGGTGCAGCTGGTGAAGCGGATCGATGCCCTGCCCTTGACGCGGGACTACATGGCGGATGCCGAGCAGCGGCTGCTCCAGCCGGATGATGCGATCCGTGCGTGGCCGCGGATAGCGGGCGAGTAGGTGCGTCCCCGCCGATTTGTCAGCATCATGACTTAGAGCTTCATCTTGTGTTGCGTACAAGCGGAAGCGTCCCGAGGCGGGATAGCACCAGTGACCCTCCTGCCGGCGTGGCAGGCAGATGGCGCATCCTTGAGCCGTTACTCGCGGCGAGCCGAGCTTTGCTCTCCCTTGGGACCATGCTTCGTTCGGGTCCAAAGCGGGCGAGCGACATCCTTACCAGCCACGGTTTGCTTGGCCGCTTCAGCGTAAGCGCGATGCCGCGCGACTGCTGCCTCGTCCCAAGGGTTGCCGCGACAGGTGCAGTCCGCGACGTACTGAGTTCTGTGCAGGAACGCCGTGGGCAGACTGCGATAGGGGCGACCATCGAGGTCAACCATATCATCGGCATCCTGACCGGGGTTGCGATGCACGAAGAGCCGGGATCCGGTGGGGCAGCTCCGCTCGCATTGCTTGGCATCGACGGCGAACCGCGCGCGCAGAGTTGAGAAGCTGATGGGAAAGGAGAACCCGTCGCAGAGCCTGACGCAGAGCGTCCTATAGGTCTCGGCCTTGGGCCGATACGTCTCGGCCTTGGGCCGATTGTCGCGACGGCGGCGGGGTCGCTCCGACTTGGGCTCTCTGGCTCGGCGCAAGTCTTCAAAGATCAGATCGAACCAATCGGCGTTGACAGGCGTCTCCCCGGCGGTCCTATGCAGAGCGGGGGCTGCCGGGCCCCTCTTGGCAACTGCGGGCGCCGGCTGTGACAGGGATTGCGTTGCCCACGCCAACGCGACAGCTGCAGCTGCGAGAGCGATACCACCAAAGAAGCGTAGCATTGTGTGCGCGGGTCCACGGATGAGGTCAGCGGCAGAACAAGGGCAATGCTGGATTGTCGCCAACTGCCGCCGTCCATGCGCAGCTCCGAGTACGCCCAACGGATCTCGTGCCGTCCAGGCCCGGAAATTACCTACTTCGCACACTGCGGGCTGCTCGCCCGATCGCCCGTCCTCCCTCATCCGTTCGCGCCTCCATGTTGAAATACTGTCATGCCTCCCGCACTGCAAAGCGTGCACAGGCTCCGCCAACTCGGCAGGTGATATTGGCGCGGAGTGGGATCCGGGCGGCTGTCGATGCGTCTGTTCGCTTTCGACATCACACGTAACGTCGGCGCAATCGAGCCCTCCAGGCTGAGGCGAGCGGAGGGCCCAACCTCCATCTCGTCTCGCACTGCACAAGGTGGACCCGGCAAGTGCTTCCAGCACGGATGATCCGGAAGGCAGCCCACCTTCTCGGGGCGGCCCTGAGTATTTTCCGAATCTGGTTCGCGGCTGGCTTTGATGCTCCCATGCCGATGACCCTCGGGTTGCCCCTCCCGGGCCCGTGGGAGGCGCGTCGCCTATCCCCTAGGCACCGCCAGTGCCTTGTCTCAAGGCATTCAACGTCAGCGCCCTCGGGTCTCCCCCCGACCCGAGGTCGCTCTTACGGCACAAAAGAAAAGCCGCAGCCCCAAGATTCCGACCGTGGCGCCCCGCAGGGCCCGTTGCTCTTCCCCCGGACGGACGCGCCCGGCCTATGCCGGCGTACGCAAGGACCGTGCGCGAACGGAGCTGCGCATCCGTCTTGGCCCCGGCGCCGAAATTCCGCGCGGCGTCGCGCTGTTTACCTTCCCTCACGCCGTGATGGCGGACGTTCCACAGGTTGCGCTCTTCCGCTACATCGTCGTCGAGAATGATGTCGTGATCGTCGATCCTGCAGACTATGAGATCGCGACTGGGCTGACTATCGCAGTGCCGAAGGGCACTGCCGCGCAGAGATCGACGGATTGCCCGCCTGTCGAGCGTACTGGATCGAGACTCGCTCGTGCGCCGGTTTACGCGGGCTGCAAGAGCATGCCCGTGTGAGGCAAGCGTGGCGGCTTCCTGTTCGAGTATGCGGACAGTGGGCACCAGGACGAGGCTCACGTCGGGCACCTTCTGGAGAAGGCGTGCAGCCGGCGAACGCTGTTCAGAAAGGGCGCGCTTGCCTCGCGGGGCGGAAGCGATCAATCGCCTCAGCTGAGTTTCAGGCGACGCTCAGAGTCGCGCCCATCGGGCTGTCGTGATAGGGTGAAACCATGCTCAGCGTGTTCTCCTGATGGGAACCCGGGCTCACGAAAGCCAAGACAATGGCAGGACGCAGTGTGCGACTGGCCGACCAGGCCCGGCCGCAGCCTCGCGGTCAGGTGTCGCCGAAGCCCGCGAGCATCGATTTC
>JBAPMW010000086.1:0-1667 GCA_049278815.1 Hyphomicrobiaceae bacterium | reverse complement strand
GCGTGGTTCCGAGTCTGCGGCATGGGGAGCAACCGATGGCCGCCCCGACTGGAGGAGGGACACATCACATGATCGAGGGCAGCTGCCTCTGCGGCGGCATCCGCTTCGAGATCAGCGGGCCGGTTGTCGGGATCGTGCAATGCCATTGCTCGCTGTGCCGCAAGAGCAGCGGCACCGGCTCAATAGCCACAGTCCGGGTCCCGGCAGACCAGCTGGGTTGGATCTCCGGCGAGGACCTCGTCAAGACGTTCGCGCGGGCGTCGGGCTACGGCACGGCATTCTGCTCGGTGTGCGGCTCGCCGGCTCCCGACGCCGACGCCGAGCGCACGCAATACGGCATCCCGGCCGGACTCCTCGACGGCGATCCCCCGCTGAGTGTGATCGAGCACATCTTCGTCGGCTCCAAGGCGCAATGGGAGGCGATCTCCGGTGATGCACCGCGCCGCGACACCATGTAAGCTCGCAAGCGCGACCCGGGGGAGCCCGGTAGCGGCTCCGGCAGCAACCGCAACGTCGCAACTGTCGCCTGCTGCACCTTTGTTTGGGAGAATGGCCCCACATCGGTTACATCGAAGACAACCAGGGTTGGTAACATCATGCTGCCGCTGACCGGCGTCAAGGTCATCGAGATCGCCAACAACATCGCCGGCCCGTACGCAGGGTTCATCCTGGCGGCGCTGGGGGCCGACGTTCTGAAGGTCGAGCGGCCGGACGGCGGCGACGACGCGCGCGGCTGGGGGCCGCCGTTCTGGCGCGGAACCTCGGCCACGTTCCACGCGCTCAACGTCAACAAGCGCGGCCTGACCCTCGACCTGAAGGACCCGGCCCAGATCGCCCAGCTCAAGGTGCTGGTGAGCGAGGCCGACGTGCTGGTCCATAACCTGCGGCCCGGTGTGCTGGAGGGGCTGGGGCTCGGCAGCGCGGCGCTCGGCGCGCTCAATCCGCGCCTCGTCTACTGCGCCATCTCGGCCTTCGGCGCCAAGGGACCCATGCAGCGCCATCCGGGCTACGAGCCGATGGTGCAGGCGTTCGCGGGCCTCTTCTCCATCAACGGCTATCCCGACCGGCCCGGCGTGCGCATCGGCACATCTGTGCTGGATCTCGGGTCGGCGACATGGGCCGCGCTCGGCTGCATCGCGGGCCTCCTGCTGCGCGAGCGCACCGGCAAGGGGTGCACGGTGGATGCCTCGCTCTACGAGACGGCGCTGGGGCTGCTGACGGTGCACTTCGCGCGCTACCAGGTGAGCGGCGAGCTGCCCGAGCGGCAGGCAAGCGGCAGCCTGGCGGTGGTGGTCTTCCAGGCGCTCGATACCGCCGACGGACAGGTGATCGTCGCCGCCGCCAACGACCGGCTGTTCGCCAAGCTCAGCGTGGAGCTCGGCCGGCCGGAGTGGGCGGACGACCCGCGCTACAAGACCAACGCCGACCGGCATGCCAACAAGGCGGATCTGATCGCCCAGGTCAGCGAGATCATGCGGCGGGAGACGAGCGCGACCTGGGTGGCGCGCCTGGAGAGGGCCGGGGTGCCGTGCTCGGCCATCAACGACATGGCGCACATGCGGGCGCATCCCCAGACGGCGGCGCTCGGCATGGTGCAGCCGGTGCCGGAGCTCGGCCTGGATCTCATGAGCCTGCCGCTCTCGCTCGACGGCCAGCGCCCGTCGATC
>JBAPMW010000085.1:0-8769 GCA_049278815.1 Hyphomicrobiaceae bacterium | reverse complement strand
TCGCCTTGAGCCAGGCGACAAGCTCGGGCAGCGACCGGACGGGGAGTTTGCCGCTGACGGCCAGCGCAAAACCGGTCGTGACGATTTGGGTGATAGGAAGCAGGTCGACGAGGGGATCGTAGCCGAGGTTCGCATAGACATGCGGATGGACCGTGAGCAGGCCGTTTGGGGCAAAAAGCAAAGTTGCTCCGTCCGGAGCCGCTTCCTTGACGGCGCGAACCGCGATTCGACCGCCGGCGCCCGTTCGATTCTCGACGATCACGGGCCTGCCGAGGCTCTTTTGCATGTGATCGGCAAGCATCCTGGCGACAGCGTCCGCGGAGCTGCCGGCCGCATACGGCCATACGATCTTGAGCGTCTGCTCCTGTGCGCCGGCAGATCCCGGCCACAGAGCGAAAAAAGCGAGGCTGGCCAAAGCGGCCCGACGTGACAGAGTGTGCATGGCATCCTCCCAGTGTTCGTCTGCGTGACAGGAAAGCACCGTGGGAGGCCGGGTGTCATGAAATGCACCGTGCAATGCTTCTGAAATTGTGTGAAATCTACTGGATGGCGAAGTCACAGCGACGAGCAAGAGAACATGCCCGCAGTCGCTCAAAAGGTGTTCAGGTTTGAAGGCTTTACGCTGGATTTGACGCGGCGCTCGCTGCGCGCCGGCGACCGCGTCGTCGAGCTGCGCCCGAAGAGCTTCGATGTGCTGGCCTACCTTGTCGAGCGTGCCGGCAGGCCGGCCGGCAAGGACGAGATCATTCAGGCCGTGTGGCCGGACGTAACGGTGACGGAAGAATCGCTGACGCGCTGCGTCAGCGATATCCGGCTGGCCCTCGACGACGGCACCCAGCGCATCGTCAAGACCCTGCCCCGGCGGGGCTACGTGCTCGCCGCACCCGTCACTGGCACAGGCCCAGCAATCTCTTCCTCGGCGCACACCGAGCCGCCTTCCCCTTCACCGCAGGACGACCGGCCGACGATCGCCGTGTTGGCGTTCGACAACGTCTCTGCCGATCCAGGCGAGCAGTATTTCAGCGACGGCATCACCGACGACATCATCACCGAGCTGTCGCGGTTCTCCAGCCTGATCGTGATCGCACGCAACTCCTCGTTCCAGTACAAGGGCCGTTCCGTCGACGTGCGCAGGATCGGGCAGGAGCTGGGCGTTCGCTATGTGCTGGAGGGCAGCATCCGCCGGGACGGCGAACGTTTGCGCATGACGGCGCAGCTGATCGACGCGGCCAGCGGCGCCCACCGCTGGGCGGAGCGCTACGACCGTCATCTGACCGACGTGTTTGCCGTCCAGGACGAGATCGCGCGCACCATCGCCGTCCTGGTCGCCGTTCATGTGGACAAGGCGGAGCTGAACCGGGCGCTGCTCAAGCCACCGGCGTCGCTGCAGGCCTATGATTGCTACCTGCGGGGCGTCAGCTCAGTGGACGCTTTTTACGCGGCCTTTTTTTACGCGGCCTATCGAGACATCGATCACCTGCGTGACGCCCGGCGCTGGCTCGAGCAGGCGATCGCAATCGACCCGCGTCATGCAAGGGCGTACGCGGCGCTGGCTGCGAGCTATCTCCCCACCTACGTGAATCGGTTCAAGGATGATGAAGATTTTTTCAATCCCGCCACCCTCGAAAGAATGAGAACGCTTGCCCTCAGGGCTGTTGAGCTCGATCCCAGACTGCCGGATGGTCACAACAGTTTTGGAAACATACTCAACTTTCAAGGGCAGCACGACGCTTCAATCGCCGCGTATGAACGCGCGCGCGCCCTCAATCCCAATCAGGTCCCTTGGCGTTTTGCCGCCGCCTTGGTCTACGCCGGACAGCACGAACGGGCCATCGAGGTGGCGCGCGCCTGCATGCGCCTCGATCCGTTCTATCCTCCGACCGCACCGGGATGGCTCGGGTTCGCGTACTTCATGCTCAAGCGCTATTCCGAAGCCTTGCCGCCGCTGCTGGAAAGTACCTCGCGGGCTCCTGGATGGCAGGGAGGGCATCTTTTTCTGGCAGCAACGTACGCGCGGCTCGGCGAGATCGACAGGGCCCGCGCGGTTGCGGCGGAAATGCTCCGGCTCATCCCTGAATATACCATCGGCGACATCCCTCAGCGCCTGGACCTCTACAAGCGACCCGAGGACGCCGAGCATTTCTTCGGTGCCTTGCGCTTGGCAGGACTGCCCGAATAGCGCTCTTGGGTCATAGCCCCCCGTTGCCGGGTAAGCTTGCGTCGGGCCCACAACGAGACCCCTTGCTTACCCCGACGGCACCACCCGGCCCTGGCGCTTGGCCTCTTTCTCGGGCTCGACGTGGATCAGCACCTCGGCGCCCGGCACGGCCTGCTGCAGTGCGGCTTCCAGGCGGTCGCAGATGGCGTGCGAGGCGGCCACTGTCATGTCGCCCGGCACCACTAGGTGAAACTCGATGAACGAGGCGCGTCCGGCTGCGCGCGTGCGTACGTCGTGGGCCTCGATGGCACCGCCGGCGTTGGCGGCGATCGCCTCGCTGATGCGGCGCGCGGTCTCGGCCGGGACCGCCTCGTCCATCAGGCCGCCCACCGATTGGCGCACCAGCCGCCAGCCCACCCAGATGATGTTCAGCGCCACCGCGGCCGCCAGCACCGGGTCGAGGACGTGCCAGCCTCTGAGTGCCGCCAGGCCGAGGCCGAGAAGCACGCCGAGCGAGGTTGCGACATCGGCCAGCAGGTGCCAGCCGCCCGCAACCAGCGCCGGCGACCGCTGCCGCCCGCCCCAGACGATGAGGAACGCGCCCCAGACGCCGTTTACGGCCGTGGCGAGAGCGTTGAGCGCCATGCCCGAGGTCAGCGCGCCAAGTGTGCGCGGCCGGACGAACGCGTCCCAGGCCTCCTGCAGGATGAGCAGGGCGGCGACGGCGATGAGCACGCCTTCAACCACCGCCGAGAAGTACTCGGCCTTGTGGTGGCCGAACTGGTGGCGCCGGTCGGCTGGCTGTTGCGCCACGCGGACGGCATAGAGCGCCATCGCCGCAGTGGCCAGGTTGACCACGCTCTCCAAGGCATCCGAGTAGAGCGCAGCGCTGCCGGTCTGCCAGAATGCACCGAGCTTGAGCCCGGTGACCGCAACCGCGACGGCGATCGAGCCGAAGGCCGCGAGCACAAGCTTGTCGGGGCGCTGGTACGGACGGCCGGTCATGGGCGCTCACCCAAGCCACGGCATATAGATTGGGTCAACCCCGACTCAACCTACTGAAAGATTCCACCGCATTTCCACGCGCCGGGTCTACCCGTGCGCGGCCGAATCGGCACAGGTGGGAGACGGTTCTTTCGCCCCGGTCTGTCTGTCCGCACCTTCGCGCACGGCCGTGGCGGTCGTCGCGCGGGGAGATCCAGCTCTCATGGCCAATTTTCCAACCCACATCGCGGTCGGCACGGTGGTGAGCGGCGCCCTGGCGACGGTCACGGTGGCGGCCGACATGGTGGCGCCGGAGAACATCGTGGCCGTGACGCTGGCCGGAGTGCTCGGCTCTGTCCTGCCGGATATCGACCTTGAGGAGTCGCGCCCGGCCAGGGCCATGTTCTCGGGCCTTGCGGTCTTCTTCTCCTTCGCGGTCCTGTTCGGCCTGGAGACCAAGAAATACTCCATTACGGAGATGCTGATTCTCTGGCTCGGCACGCTGGTCTTCGTCCGCTACGGGGCCAAGGAGGCGTTCTTCCGCTTCAGCTACCACCGCGGCGTATGGCACTCGCTGCTGGCGTTGCTGTTCTGCTCGCTGGTGACGGCATGGGTGTTCTACAACCTGCTCGGGCGGCACGAGAGCGTGGCGTGGCTCGCCGCCGTGTTCATGGGGGTGGGATTCCTCACCCACCTGATCCTCGACGAGATCTACGCCGTCGATGTGATGGACACCCGCCTCAAGTCGTCCTTCGGTACGGCGCTCAAGCTGTTCGACTACCGCAATCTCGGCCATTCCGCGGCGATGGGCGTCGCGACGGTGCTGGTGCTCCTGGCGGCGCCGCCGTCCAGGCCGTTCCTGGAGGCCGTCGCCTCCCCCGCCCTTTGGGTCAGCCTCAATCATCGGTTGCTGCCGCGCGACAAATGGTTCCAGGGCATGGCCTGGCTGATCGAGCGTCCCGCCGACCCGACGAAAGCCGGGGCCGGACCGCAGACCGCCGATCCCATCGCGACCGGCTCGGTGCCGCTGCCTGGGCAAGGAGCACCCAAGACCGTCGAGGAGCGCTGACGCAGCGTCGCTCCACCTGCAACGCCTGGCTGTAAGGGCGCCCGAAAGCTACCGGCGTGACGACCGGCCGCGCCCGTCAGGCGTGTGTTGCCGGTCGTTGCGTGCGTTGCGGCCAGAGGAAATCTTGACGAAGTTGCAGCTTTGCCCTTAGAAGCCAGCGCGTTGGGTAAAGCTCGGTGGGGTTATCGCCCGCCGATCATCCTGCGCAAGCATTGCGAGGCCGCAGGCCTTGCGAGCTGCTGGGGACCTGATCCACAAGTCCGATACCAACGGACGGCCAGGAGGTCGCGGTGCTCAAGCTTGGCCTGGAGATTAGCGCAACTGTCCACCGTCACTTGGCGTCCGAGCGTCTATGCAGCAGAGCTTCCGGAGCCGGCGCCGGTTCGCACTTCGCACTTGGGGAAGGTTGAAGGGAATGACCGACAATAGCATCGGCAAGACGGCGGGCGGGGCGATGCCGCCGTTCGTGGTCGAGCTGGCCAGAAACGCGCCAGCCATGATGTGGACGTTCACGGGCACCACGTTTCTCTCCGCCCTTCTCCTGTTTGCCATCCAGCCGATGTTCGCCAAGATGGCGCTGCCGGTTCTGGGCGGCTCGCCGTCGGTGTGGTCGGTCTCGGTGTTCTTCTTCCAGACGGCGCTGCTCGCCGGCTACCTATATGCGCACCTGCTGATCCGCAAGGCGCCGCCACATCTGACCGGCCTCATCCATCTGGCGGTGTGCGTGGTGGCATTCGCCTTCCTGCCGATCGGCGTCGACAAGTGGATCGGTGTGGTGGGGGAGCCTCCGGCGGGCGAGCCCTATCTCTGGCAGCTCGTCATGTTCACCGTCGCCATCGGTCTGCCGTTCGTGGCGGTGTCGGCGAACGCGCCGCTGCTGCAGGCGTGGTTCGCTCGCAGCGGCCATCCCAATGCCCGCGACCCCTACTTCATGTATGCCGCCAGCAACCTCGGCAGCCTGATCGCGCTGCTCGGCTACCCCACTATTCTGGAGCCGACGTTCGGCCTGAGCGAGTTCAGCCATCTCTGGGCCTATGGCTTTGCCTTCCTGGTGCTGGCGATCGGCGGCTCGTTCTTCCTGATGCGCGGAGCCCAGGCCGACGGCGTGCCTGAGACCGCTGCGGCGCCGGCCGCGAGCACCACGCCGGCGGTGGCGCCGACCATCGGCAACCGCCTGATCTGGATCGCGCTCGCGTTCGTCCCCTCCGCGCTGGTGACGGCGTTCACGGTGCAGACCACCACCGACGTGGCCTCCGCGCCGCTGCTGTGGGTGATCCCGCTCTCGGTCTACCTGCTCACCTTCGTGCTGGTGTTCCGCGACCGGCCGCTGATCGCGCGCGAGACCCTGCTGTTCCTGCACCTGATCGCTCTGATCATTGTGCTGTTCGCGCTGGGGCACGTCGGCAATCACGGCTGGCTGGTGACCAGCGCAACGGGCCTCTTCGCGCTCTTCACCACCGCCATGCTGGCGCATCGCACGCTCTACGAGGAGCGGCCGGCGCCCCAGTACCTCACCGAGTTCTACCTCTGGATGTCGTTCGGCGGTGCGCTGGGCGGCATGTTCACGGCGCTGGTGGCGCCCAAGATCTTCACCGAGATCTACGAGTATCCCCTGCTGCTCGCCCTCTCCATGGCGTGCCGGCCCGGTGCCCTCAGGCTGCCGAGCGACCCGGAGAAGCGCAAGGACGAGCTGGCGATGCTGTGGCTCATCGCGGCCGCCGGCACCCTGGTCGTGCTGTGGGGCCCGACCCTGGTCGGCCATCTGCGGCTGCCGCCGATGATCGCCCGGCTCGGTGAGGCGCCCATCGTCATCGCCGTCCTTGCCGCGGTGCTGGTGATCAACGTCCGGTATCCCGTGCGCCAGCTGGTGACGGCCTTGCTGATGTGCCTGGCGATCACGACCATCCACTCCAACGTCCGCAAGTCGGATTCGCTGGTGGCGGACAGGAGCTTCTTCGGCGTCTACCGGGTGCAGCGAGATCTCGACGACACCGGCACGTTCAAGGTGCTGATGCACGGCACCACCCTGCACGGCTCGCAGCGCTTCTACGACGTGGACGGCAACAAGGTCGACGACACGGTGCCGACCACCTACTACTACCCCGGCAGCCCGATTGGTCAGAGCATTGCCAAGCGACGCGAGATCCTGGCCGCCAAGGGCGAGAAGGGCCGCTACGGCATCGTCGGCCTGGGCACGGGCTCCAGCTCCTGCCACAAGCGCGAGGGCGAGACCTGGCGGTTCTTCGAGATCGACCCGGCGGTCATCGCCATCTCCAAGAACCCGAAGAACTTCACCTTCATCACCAAGTGCCAGCCCGACATCGACATCGCCATCGGCGATGCCCGGCTGACCATCGCCAAGGAGGCGGACAGCAGCTTCGACCTCTTCATCATCGATGCGTTCTCCTCCGACGCGATTCCCGTGCACATGCTGACCAAGGAGGCGGTGGAGCTCTTTCTCAGCAAGCTGAAGCCGGACGGCGTGGTGCTGCTGCACACGTCCAACCGCTACCTTGACCTCAACTCGGTGCTCGGGGCGATCCTCAAGGAGATCCGCGAGGTGTCGCCCAATGTGTCCGCCATCGAGGTGACGGACCGCTCCGCCACCGGCGGCTACGGGCAGTCGATCTCGTCCAACGTGATCTTCGCCAAGACGCCGGAGGCGCTTCAGCCCTTCCGCTCGTTGTCTGGCGTGAGCGAGATCCAGGACAACGGGGTGCGGGCCTGGACCGACGACTTCTCCGACATCTGGGGGGCGTTCGTCGCCGGCATGCAGCGGCGAGGCGGCTAGCGCAGCCGGCCACGGCACACGCACACAGGAAGGGGGCCAGCCGGCCCCCTCTTTCTTGGGCGCGGCCTCCGGCGCGCGAGAGCCGGGGCGCCGGCTTGCCTGAGGCGTGGTTGTGCGAGCTCCACGCTCGCGGATGGCGAATGGTGAGTGACGCAATGGAGCTTCCCATTCGCCACTGGCCATTTCGCGCTCCACCGAGTGCGCCGTGTTGCAGCGCGCCTTGTCAACCCTTGCCGGAGGCACTACCAATGGAGCTGTTGTTCTTGTGAAGGAGATTGGTCTATGCGTCGTATAGGGCGTTGCGTGGCGTCGGTGTTGGCTGTGGCCGGCGTACTGGGAGGAGTGGCGGCATCGGTGCCGGAGCGGGCCGGCCCGCCGCAGAAGGGCACGCAGCTGGCACAGGTGTGCGGCTGGTTTGCCATCTACTACTGCTCCCGCGGCTATCAGGACGCCGCCCGGTTCGCGGGCCGCTACCGCGGCTTTGTCATCGACAGCTCGGACTCGCGGCTCCCCAACTTCCGACCCGGCTGGTATTGCGTCGCCGAAGGCCCCACCAGCCGGTCGCAGGCCCTGTCGTTGGCGGCCTACGCGCGCCGCGACGGGCATAGCACGGCCTATGCCAAGAGCAGCTGCTGAGAGTGGACCGCACATGCGCACCGGCGTGCTCAGGCAGGTCTGTGCGGCGGGACTCGCCGCGGCGGCGCTTGGCGTCGCGGCGGCTTCCCTCGCGCTGGCGCAGAGCGGCGCGGCACCTGAGATCGTGCCGCGCTCCGCCTGGGGGGCAAAGCCGGCCAGGACGGAGATGATGAAGCCGCAGACGCCGCGTGAGATCGTCATTCATCACACGTCGGTCAAGCAGCAGCCGAAGCTGTCGCTGGAGCGGAAGCTCCGCGGCCTGCAGGGCTTCTCGCAGAGCCCGGGCACGGTGAACGGGCGGCCGAAGGTGGCGTGGGGGGACACACCCTATCACTTCTACATCGACTCGGCCGGCCGCATCGGCGAGGGCCGCGATGTGGGCTACGCCGGCGATACCAACACCAAGTACAGCACCGCCAACCGCATCCAGATCGTGCTCGAAGGCCACTTCGACAAGCAGGAGCCGTCGCCCGCGCAGCTTCAATCGCTCGACCGGCTGGTCGTGTGGCTCGCCGGGAAATACCGCGTGCCGGCCGGCAAGATCTCGGGTCACAACGACCACGTGTCGACCGATTGCCCCGGCAAGCACCTGAAGAGCTATCTGCCCACGCTGCGCGAGAAGGTGGCGAAGGCCTCCGCCGGGCGCTGAGGTGCGTGCGGGCAGCGCGGCGTGAAAGGCTCCTGGCGCCGGCGGCGCTTGGAGGGTAGGCTGTGCGGGCATTCATGATTGGGGAGGATTGCTTATGCGTTCTGCATTCCTTGCAGCCGCTTTCGTCGCAGCCCTTGTCGCGGCTTGGGCCATGGCCGGCCCTGCTGCAGCGCAATACGGCTCGCGCTGCATCGTCAGCGACCCGACCGGCACTCCGCTCAACATCCGCGCGCGGCGGCAGGGCAGGATCATCGGCAGCATTCGCAACGGCACCTACGTGCGTCTGGTCAATATCGCCTACGACGCCCTTGGACGCCCGTGGGGCTACATCGTCAGGTGGGACACCGGGCGGCAGCTCGGCTGGGTGTTCCGCGAGTTCATCAGCTGCTATTGAGGATCGCGGGGCTGCTCGGCTGGCGAGAGGAAGATGGACGTACTGATGCCGCAGCTCGGCGAGACGGTCGCCGAGGGCAAGATCACGC
>JBAPMW010000084.1:0-6589 GCA_049278815.1 Hyphomicrobiaceae bacterium | reverse complement strand
GCACCACGGTGGTGTTGGCCGGCCCCTTGTCGGCCTTCTTGGGATCGGCAGTCTCCCAGCCGCCGCCGGGTGCCTGCGCGACGGCCGGTGCCGACGCGACAGCGAGCCCCAGCGCCAAGACGAGGGCCAGGACGAGGGTCGAGGCGCTGCGCAAGGCGACGGTGCGCCCGTGCTCAAGGCCCAAGCCCGCTCTCCCCGGAGTGCACGCGGACACCCGCATTGGTCCCTCCCTGGTCGAAAGCTTCACTCCGCCCGTATCTCGACAAGCCTGGCCTCGCCGGTCCGCAGCTCAACGGCTTGGTCCAGCTGCTTCGAGGCCGTGTAGGCGCTGACGCGATAGCGCCCCGCCTGCAGGACGGCGGTATCCTCGGTCTGGCTGCCGGCCCACACCACACGCTCGTGCTGGTCGCGCACCTCCCATGTCACGTCCGCCAGCCCGGCGCCGATGCCGGTGAGGCGCACCCGCAGCGTGGCCGCCTGGTGCTCGATCGACAGCTGCAGGGTCTGGCCGGCCTTGATCTCCACATCGCGCGTGGTCGCCAGGTTGGTCAACCCGTACCGGCCCTCGATGCGATAGCGTCCGGCGGGCAGCGACAGGAGAGGCGCCGACCGGCCGGTCCAGATCGTCTCCTGGTCCGGGTCGTCAAGGCGCTTGACCGTGTAGGATACGAGGTTGCCGGCGAGCGGGACGGGGCTGCCGCTTGAGAGGGCGAGCCACCCGACCGCTGCGCCCAGGGTGCGGCGCACGACCTCGCCTGAATTCAGCTCCACCCGCTCACGCGCCTCGGCGCTGCCCTGGCGCACGACGACGTAGTAGGCGCCGGGGGGGAGAATGAACTCCGCCTGGCTCGCCGCCGACCGCGCCACCTCGCGCCGTCCGCGCGGCGGGTCGTCCTCCATGACGATGAAGAGCGGCGCGGCATCGGACGGAGCGCCGGCATCGCGGGCCGCCGCCGTCAGCAGCAGGCGGCCAATGCTCAAGGCGAGGTCGACCTGGGCCGACCGCCCTTCCGTTACGGTGACGGTCTGCTCGGCGCGCACCAGCCCCACCTCCGCGCTGATGCGATAGCGGCCGGGCGGCAGCAACGTCGCGCCTTCCGCGGCCCGGAACACCGCGAGCGGTGCTCCGTCGTCCGCAGCGACGGTGATGACCGCATCGGCCAGCGGCGTGCCGGTCCGCTGGGCCATCGCCCGCACCCGCAGCGTCCCGGCACCGAGCACGATCGGCACAGCCTTGGGCCGATTGTAGCCCACCGTCACAACCTCGCTGACCGTGACCAGATCGCTGCGGACGGTGACGACGTAGTCTCCTGGTGTCACGGGAGCCACCGGATTGCGCGCGGACGACTCGAACAGGATCGCCTCGGGAGCCTCCTTGCGGGCGACCGTCCAATGGAGCGGCACGCCCACGGCCTCGGCATTGGGCCCCCACAAGGCACGCAGGTGGAGCGCGGTGGGTCCCGTCGCCGGAACCGGGGCCGGCGGCACCACGGTCGCCGTCCACAAGTCGGATGCAGTCCCGATCGCAGCGGGATCGCCGCTGGCCGCCCGCAGCGCCTCGGCGATGCCGGCCTCGACCTGCTCGACAGTCTCGGCGTTGAAGTGGCGCCCGCCCGTGGCCTGCCAGAGGCAGGCCATCTTGGCGAGGTCATTGGCGCTCACGCCCAGGCTCACCACGTGCGCCGTGATGCCGGCGGCGGCCAGCTCGTCTGCGGCGGCGCATGGATCCTGACGGCAGTCGTCGGGGCCGTCGTGGATCACGACGAGGCTGCGCCGCGCGCCGTCCTTGGGGAGCTCTTTTGCCGCCTCGCGCAACGAGAAGGTGAGGGGGCCTTTGAAGGTCGGCCTGATCTGCATGAGCGGCGCCATGATGGCGTCCGCGTCAACGGGCCGCGGCGCGCGCGCGATCTCCGTATCGGCGCAACTGGCGCGCCGGTGGCCGAAAATCGCCAGTCCGATCTGGGTCTGCGGCCTGATGCTGGCCAGCGCTGCCCGGAGGGCATCTTGCACCGCTGCGAGCTTGGCCTTGCCGGGCCGAGCCTTGGGGTCCACCAAGCCCCTCATGGAGCCGGTGCCGTCGACGACGATCATCACGGACGCAGGATCTGCGGCCAGCGCATCGGTCGCAAGCGGCCCCAGAGCGGCCCCCAGGGCTGGCCCAAGAGCTGTCCCGAGAGCGGCGGCAAGCACACGCAAGCGGCGGCGCAACCTTTGCATTGCTTCATCCGGTCGTGTTAACGCGGGGGCATCTTGTCCACAGCGCACGCGCCGCCGGCGTGTTTGAGCGAGGCGAGGATGAGGATGGAGGCCCCGCGAGACTCACATGAGCCCCCAAGCCCTTGAGCTGTTGCTGACGCGCCGGTCTGTCAAGCCCGGCATGCTGGGCGATCCGGGGCCCGGCCCGGCCGAGCTTACCACCATTCTGACCGCGGCGGCGCGCGTGCCGGACCACAAGAAGCTGGTGCCGTGGCGCTTCGTCATCTTCGAGGGGCAGGCGCGCGCGGCGTTCGGCGAGGCGCTGGCACAGGTCTGCGCAGCCGAGGAAAGGGAGCCGCCGTCGGCCATCAGGCTGGAGACCGAGCGCACGCGCCTCTTGCGCGCCCCCTGCGTGGTAGCTGTCGTCTCACGGGTGACGCCAAACCCGGCTGCACCCGAGTGGGAGCAAGTGCTCTCCTGCGGCGCCGTGTGCATCAGTTTGTGCCTTGCCGCCAATGCCATGGGCTTCGCCACCTGCTGGCTCACGGAATGGTACTCCTATAGCCCGGCGGTGCGGACCGCACTGGGCCTCTCCGCCAACGAAAAGGTCGCGGGCTTCATCTATATCGGCACTGCCAAGGAGCGGCAGGAGGACCGCGAGCGGCCGGACCTTAACAAAATCGCGACGTCCTGGCAGGGATAGCCGGCGTGGTCCCCGGTCGAGGGCTCCGCGCGGCCGTGCCCGCAGCAGGCGTCATGCCGCGCGGCCGGAAACGCCCCGCGGCAACTGTTGGCTGCATGCAACCCGTCAGGAGGGCTGCGGGCGGCTATTGCCCGGCAGCCGCCGCCTTCCTGGCCCGCGCCTTGCCGGCCATCTTCTTCAGCCGCGTCCGGACGCCCTGAGTGTTGCCCTGGATGCGGTTGACTTTGGCGCGCGGGATGGCGCGGCGCGCTTTCTTCTTCTGCTTCTCGATGTTGCGCTCTGAGCGGACGGCCATGTCGAGCCCTCTTGTCGTACCGGGGTCAACCCCCTCGCACAAACCGTTCGATGAACGGGCTCAGCCCCCTCAAACAGACCGCTATACAAATCTCAACGGTGGATACGAGGGGTCCGATCCCGGCACTGCCCCGGTTCCAGACGTGCGCACGGGTGTAGGCGCACGGAGCGCGGCCGACAAGCCCAAACGCTCATTTCTGCGTCAGTGTGCGTGCCGAAGCCGACGGCCGCAAAACGGCTGGCGCCTCACGCCCAGCCCAGCCACTCCAGCCCCCGCATGAACCAGTCCATGCCGAAGCTGCCAGGATACAGGAGAACGAACGCCCACAGAAAGGCCGAGGTCCAATTGGCGACCTGGAAGAGCAGCATGGGCATCTGGGCAATGCCGGCGACGATCGGGACGCTCGCGCGCAGCGGTCCGGTGAAGCGGGCCAGCACAATGGCCCACGTGCCCCATCGGCGGAAGAAGACCTTGCCGTTCTCGATCAGTTGTTGGTGGTTCTTGAGAGGCCACATGGCCTGGATGCGCTCGTGATAGTGGTATCCGAGCCAATAGGAGACCCAGTCGCCCAACGCGGCGCCGATGCCGGCCGCAGCCACGATCAACCAGAAGTTCCATGTGCCGGGACCGCCGATCAGCGTGCCCACGGTCACCAGCATCAGCCAGAACGGCAGCACCAAGGATACGAACGCGATGGACTCGCCGAACGCCAGCGCCAGCACGAAGAACGCCACCCAGTTCGGATACTGGGCCACGAACTCCTTGGCCAAGTTGGCATAATACCCTACCCCCATGCGGCTCTCCCTCGCCATGCCCGGCCGAGCAAAGGCCCCAGGGCCGCTCTTTTGTCAATTGTGCAGTGAATGGTCAAAGTCTTGCCGGCGCCGCCCGGATTGCTCCAATGTGTGTGGGGATGGACCCCGCATCAAGCTGCGCCGCCGGCGCCATTTTGACGCCGCGGCGCTTGTGGAGTAGCTGTGCCGCCCGTAGGACTTCTCCCGCATTGACAACCCAGGCTCCCCCTGAGCTCCCATGAGCCACGCCGCCCGCCACACATCCAGCGCATTCGACATCGTCGTGGTCGGCGGCGGCCATGCCGGCTGCGAGGCGGCGGCCGCGGCGGCACGCATGGGGGCGCGGACGGCGCTTGTCACGCACCGGCTCGATACCATCGGCGAGATGTCCTGCAACCCGGCCATCGGCGGGCTGGGCAAGGGACATCTCGTCCGCGAGATCGACGCCCTCGACGGCCTGATGGGCCGGGTGGCGGACGCCGCGGGCATCCAGTTCCGCCTGCTCAACCGCTCGCGGGGGCCCGCGGTGCAAGGCCCGCGCGCCCAGGCCGACCGCAAGCTCTACAAGGCCGCCATGCAGGCAGCCATCCGCGCGACACCCAACCTTACGGTGGTCGAGGCTGCGGTCGAGGACCTCATCGTCGAGGGCGGGGCGGCCGTCGGCATCGTGACGGCGGATGGCCGCCGGGTCGCGGTGGGCGCCGTGGTGCTCACCACCGGCACGTTCCTGCGGGGCCTCATCCACCGCGGCGAGGAGCGGACGCCCGGCGGCCGGCACGGCGAGGCGCCGGCCAACGGCCTGTCGCAGCGCCTCCTCGCCCTCAACCTGCGCGTGGGCCGCCTCAAGACCGGCACGCCGGCCCGCCTCGACAGGCACTCCATCGACTGGGCCGCCCTGGAGATGCAGCCGGGGGATGCCGACCCGGTGCCCTTCTCGTTCCTGACGATCGGCATCGCCAACCCGCAGATCGAGTGCGGCATCACCACCACCACCGCGGCCACCCACGCGCTGATCCGCGCCAATCTGCACCGGGCGCCCATGTACTCGGGCCAGATCGAGAGCGTCGGCCCGCGCTACTGCCCGTCGATCGAGGACAAGGTGGTACGCTTCGCCGACCGCGCCGGGCACCAGATCTTCCTGGAGCCGGAGGGCCTCAGCGACGACACGGTCTACCCCAACGGCATCTCCACCTCGCTGCCCGCCGAGGTGCAGGAGGCGTTCCTGCGCACCATCCCGGGACTTGAGAAGGTGACCATCAAGCGCTTCGGCTACGCCATCGAGTACGACTACGTGGACCCGCGCGAGCTCCTCCCCACCCTGGAGGTGAAACGGCTCCCGCGCCTGTTCCTGGCCGGCCAGATCAACGGCACCACCGGCTACGAGGAGGCGGGCGCCCAGGGCATCGCCGCCGGCATCAATGCCGCGCTCAAGGCCGGATCTGGGGCCGCCGGCGATGCGCGCGATTTCGTAGTGTCGCGGGCGGACGGCTACATGGGCGTGATGATCGACGACCTCGTCACTCGCGGCGTCTCCGAGCCCTACCGCATGTTCACCTCGCGCGCCGAGTACCGGCTGCGCCTGCGCGCCGACAACGCCGACCAGCGCCTCACGCCCAGCGGCATGGCGCTCGGGTGCGTCGGGGGCGACCGCCGCACCGCCTTCGCCGCGCGCTGTGAGGCCCTGGACGAGGGCCGCCGCCTGCTCGCCGGCCTCTCCCTTACCCCCAACGAGGCCGCCCGCCACGGGCTGGCGCTCAACATGGACGGCCGCCGCCGCAACGGCCTGGAGCTCCTGACGCGCTCCGACGTGAGCTTCGCGCGGCTGCGGGCCATCTGGCCTCCGCTCGCCGCCATCCCGCCCAGGATCGCCGCACAGATCGAGGTGGATGCACGCTACTCCACCTACGTCGAGCGCCAGGAGGCCGATGTCGAGGCCTTCCGCAAGGACGAGAGCGTGCGCATCCCGGCCGATCTCGACTATGCCGCGATTGCCGGTCTCTCCGCCGAGGTGCGCCAGCGGCTCGCAGCGCAGCGCCCCGCAACCCTGGCGCAGGCCGCGCGCATGGAAGGCATCACGCCGGCGGCGACCATGCTGCTGCTGGCGCATCTGCGGCGGGGAGGGAGCGTGGCGTCCCGCTGCCAGGCCGGCGCCGCATGATCCACACCTCAGGCGGGCCGCCGCTATCCCCGTTGCCTCCGGCGCGGTTAGCATAGGGCGACTTTCGCGCATCCTTGCAGGTACGGCCGCCACCCCGTGAGCCTCCTCGCCTACATCGCCAAGCTCGTCCGTCTGTCGCAGACCCTGCTCCGCTGGCGCGGGCTGATCGGCCACCTTGACGCCGGGCAGCGCGACAGGATCGCCGACTACGCCGTTGAGATCGCCGACACGCTCGCCCGCGCTGCGGCCGCCCTGGCGCGCCTGGAGAAGCAGCCGGCCTCGGTGCGCGCCGCTCGCGACGCCGTCCGCGAGCTCGGTCGCATCGCCGGCTACATCGAGGACATCGTCAAGGCCCTGGAGCAGCATCTTGACGGGCGCAAGCTCAACGGCGTTAAAAGGCGGCTCGACCAGCTCGCCGGCACGGAGCCGCTCCTGAGCGCGGC
>JBAPMW010000083.1:0-1800 GCA_049278815.1 Hyphomicrobiaceae bacterium | reverse complement strand
CGGTGAACGTCGTGGTACGCGACGCGACGGTTGAGTTGCGCGGAGCGACGGCCGATCCCGGCTTGCGCCAGCGGCTGGCTGCGGCGGCGCGCGGCGTGGCCGGCGTGAAGGAGCTGGATGACCGCATGGTTGTGGTTGGGCCCGGCTCGGGTCGAACCTAGTGCTGCGTCAGCGCGGCTCAAGGGACCAGGATCACGACACAAGGGGCGAGGCTGGCCACCTTTTGCGACACGCTGCCAAGGAGCAATCCGGCCAGGCGCCCGCGGCCACGCCGGCCCATGACGATGGCGTCCACCTGCTGCTGTCGCGCCGTCTCTATGATCACTTCCGCCGGATCGCCCCATGCCGCCTGGACTTTGACATCGGAGACGCCCACGCGCTGCGCATGGTGCTTGGCGTGAGCCAGGACTTGGTCCGACAGCGCGTCAAGGGCATCGCCGATATCGCGCTCGGCTCGGGCAAGCTGCTTCACCTCATCGCCGGACAGGTGTCCCCGACGGTTAGAATGGACAGTCTGCCACCCACCGCCTTCGCCTACGTTGCCGCGACCTCGGTGGCGTGCTCGGCACAGGTCGAACCATCCGTGGCAAGCAGGATGTGCTGCATGACTGGTCTCCCAAGCTGATCGGCAGGGAAGCAAACCATGAGCGGCCGCTGATCGGCTCTGATCCAGGTCAACCTCTTTGACCCGCATCAATGCCCAAGCTGCCGAGGGTTGCGCCTTCTTGCGTTGGTTTACGTCTGTTCGTGAAAGACTTGGCGATCTTGCCGCCAGGCGCGAATGCTGGTCGCACGGATGTCCGCAGCACCCCAACATGGGGCTATGCCCGTTCGCGAGCTCAGCAAGACAGCCGTCGAGGCCCTCACCGAGGCCCAGGCCAGGGCCGAGCTGAAGCGGCTGGCGGCCGAGATCGCCGAGCACGACCGGCGCTACTACCAGGAGGACCGGCCGACCATCTCCGATGCGGCCTATGACGCGCTGCGCCAGCGCAACGCGGCGATCGAGAGGCGCTTCCCCGCCCTGATCAGACCCGACTCGCCCTCACGGCGCATCGGCGCGCGCCCGGCCGGGCCGTTCGCCAAGGTCCGGCACGCGGTGCCGGTGCTGTCGCTCGACAGTGTTGTTGGCGATGAGGAGGTCGTCGAGTTCGTCGCCCGGATACGGCGGCTGCTGCGGCTCGGCGGCGAAACCCCGGTCTTCAACGCCGAGCCCAAGATCGACGGGCTGTCGATCTCACTGCGCTATGAGAACGGCCGTCTCGTCAACGGCGCGACGCGCGGCGACGGCCTGGAGGGCGAGGATGTCACGGCCAACGTCCGGACGCTCGCCGATGTGCCCAATCGGCTCGCGGGCCGGGACATTCCTGCGGTCTGCGAGGTGCGCGGCGAGGTCTATATGACCAAGTCCGAGTTCCTCGCGCTCAACAAGCGCCAGGAGGCATCCGGCAGGCGGCTTTTCGCCAACCCGCGCAACGCGGCGGCAGGGTCGATCCGGCAGCTCGATGCCGCGATCACTGCGTCGCGGCCGCTTGGCTTCTTCGCATATGCCTGGGGCGAGATGAGCGCCATGCCGGCCGACACGCAGTCGGGCATGATCAAGTGGTTCGCGCGCTGCGGCTTCAAGACCAATCCCCTGATCAAGCTGTGTCGCTCGGTCGAGGCGCTGATCGCCGTCCATCGCGAGATCGAGATGCGGCGGGCCTCGCTCGACTACGATATCGACGGCGTCGTCTATAAGGTGGATCGCATCGACTGGCAGCACCGACTCGGCTTCGTTGCGCGCAGCCCGCGCTGGGCGCT
>JBAPMW010000082.1:0-3716 GCA_049278815.1 Hyphomicrobiaceae bacterium | reverse complement strand
CGCCCGCTACGCAGCAGCGGCCCCCGCTGACGCGTCGGTCCTTGAGCGAAGGGCGACCCAGCGCCACTCCGTGAACGACCGCAGCACCCACTCGAGCGGCCCGATGCGGAAGACGTCGAGCCACAGCCGGCTGAAGGCGATCAGCGCCGCATAGACGATGAGGCACACGAGCACGCTGCCGGCCGAGGTGACCCAGCCGGCAAGACCCAGCCCGTAGCCGTGGTAGAGCAGGCTCATGATCACCGACTGGCCGACGTAGATGGAGAGCGACATGCGGCCGGCGGTGCCCAGAGCGGGCATGAGGCGCTCGCCGGCCGGCGTCGACAGGATCAAGACCGCCGCCGCAAGGTAGCCCAGCGACAGGATCGGTGCCGAGAGCGCGATCTGGGCCAGCAGCGCGCTCGACGCCCACGGCTCCGGCAGGCTGGCAGCCAGGGCCGCACAGACGCCGTTGGCGGCAAGGCCGCCGATGAGCGCCGGCCACAGCACGCGCTTGGCCGTGGGACGCATTGCCTCCAGTCCGCCTTGGGCAAAGGTCTTGGCGGCTGCCAGACCCAGCCGGAACATCGCGAGCAGGCCCCAGCCGAGCATGGCGAGCGTCGCCAACACGGCGAAGGCAGCGAATTCACCGAGCCGGTGCGTTGTGACGCTCCAGAAGTCGCCCGTTCGATAGATCTCGGCGCCGCGTCTGGCTTGCTCCACGAGCGAGACATCGTCATTGGGGACGGCCGCCATGATGGCCGCGAGGCCGAGCAGAATGACCGCCTGTACGGCAAGCAGAATGGCGGCGCTGCGCACGAGCTTGCGGACGGGCCAGTCGCGGCGGACCGGGCGCAGCATGAAAAAGCCGAGCAGCGCATAGACGGCCAGGATGTCGCCGGCAAAGAAGAACGCGGCGTGGACCACACCGAGCAGCAGCAGCCCCAGCAGGCGCCGAAGGTAGCGGCCGCGAAAGCCCTCGCCGCGCCCGGCCTGGGTGTGAACTCCCCATCCGAAGAGGAAGGCGAAGATGAGAATGAACTTGCCCGCGACCAGCCACTGGATCGCGGCGTCGATCGCGGTTGTGCGCCAGCCCGCTGCCCCCAGGCCGCCGCCAGGCATCATGCCGGCGACGCCCGAGCGGAAGGCGGCCTGGTTGACCAGGAGGATGCCGAGCAAGGCAAACCCGCGCAGCGCGTCGATGGCGGCCAGCCTGGTTGGTACAGCAGCCGTCATGAGGCACCCTCCCCCGGTTGCCGGCTCTCCGCCGGCGTCGGCCCGCCCTGTTTCAGGGCGATCCCAGGGGTACTATGTCACGTCCGCCCGCCCCCTCGCGTCCATCGATTGATCGATGCCGAGGAATGCGCTCATTCTCGAGGCCGACCCGCTTCGCGCGGTGATAAGAGACGATCCTGGCGATGCGTGCCTCCTCATCGAGGTCCAGCCAAGTCGCGGAATCAGGTTTGCGGTCTGGATCGTAGCGCACTGCCGCCACTCCTATCGGACTTCTACCTCTGCGATACGGCATGATAGCTCACCGCGACGATGCCCGCCTCCGGCCCATCTGAGAAATTGGTCCAATGCCCCGCTACCGCGTTACCCTGGAATACGACGGCACGCCGTTCGTCGGCTGGCAGATGCAGGCTGAGGGGCTCTCGGTGCAGGGTCGCCTGGCCGAGGCGATCCGCCGCTTCTCGGGCGAGACGATGATGCCGCGCGGCGCCGGCCGCACCGATGCGGGGGTGCATGCGCTGGGCCAGGTGGCCCATTTCGACCTTGGGCGCGAGTGGCCCCCCAACACCGTGCGCGCCGCGCTCAATTTCCATCTGAAGCCGGAGCCGGTGGCCGTCGTCGACTGCGCCGTCGTCTCCGACAGCTTCGACGCCCGCTTCAGCGCCACCGCGCGCCACTACCGCTACCGCATCCTGGCGCGGCCCGCACACCCCGCCATCGACCGCGACCGGGTCTGGTGGGTGCCGCAGCCGCTCGATGCCGCCGCCATGGGCGCGGCTGCGCAGGTGCTTGTTGGCCGGCACGACTTCACGACCTTCCGCGCGGCGAGCTGCCAGTCGCGCTCGCCGGTCAAGACGCTGGACCGGCTGATAGTGACGACGGCGGGTGACGAGATCGTGGTGGAGGCCTCGGCCCGCTCGTTCCTGCACCACCAGGTCCGCTCCATGGTGGGCTCGCTCAAGCTGGTCGGCGAGGGCAAGTGGCGCAAGGCCGACCTGGCCGCCGCCCTCGCCGCCGGGAATCGCGCCCGCTGCGGCCCAGTCGCACCCGCGCGCGGGCTCTACCTGACGCGGGTCGATTACGACGCGCCTCCATCCCCGGCCCAGCCGCAGGCGCGGCCGGACCGGCGGCCAGGACCTGGTGGCGTAGAAGCTCGATGAACACGATCTCCGTGAGACGCTCCAGCATGGAGAGCGAGCCGGGCCGCCCCTTCGCCACCTCGGCCTCCATTTGCCCGATGGTGGCACGGAGCCAGTCGGCGTCCTCCGAGCGCGCGGTGCGGACATGCAGCAGCGAGGGCAGGGTGTTGCGCAGCGGGCGGAACCGCAGGGCATCGCAGTGCAGATAGCCGCACAGCAGCCGGACGTCCGGCCTCTCGCCGTCGCCGTACCTCAGCATCGGCACCTCGCGCCACGGGCTATCGCCCTAATCTGACCGAGTCCCGCCCTACGCCGCCACATCCGCTGCAAACAGCCCGATCAGCGCATCGAGGGTCGCATCGGGCTGCTCGGCCACCAGCATGTGGCCGCAGTCGGCAATCGTGACGACGGCGGCGCCCGGAACCAGCCGGGCCAGCTCGGCGCCGCTTCTGGCGGGCGTCATGATGTCGTTGGCGGCCAACACAATCAAAGCGGGACAGCGCACCCGCTCCGCCGCCGCGGCACCCGAGCTCCAGGCGGCGCAGGCGGCGAGGTCGGCATGCAGCACGCCCGGCGCGTTGCGGGCGAACAGCGCCAGGCTGCCACCGGTCATCCACAGGCCGGGCACCGGGTGGCCGCCCATCCTGGCGGCCTGCCCGTGCGACCACGCCGTCATCATCTGATAGGCCCCCTCCGGCGCCTCCCGCGCCGCCTCCAGCAGCGCCCCATTCACAGGGATCGCCGCCGCCGTGCCCAGGAGCGCGATGCGCGTCACCCGCTCCGGCAGCGCGGCGGCTGCCTCCAGGGCGATCGCCCCGCCCATGGAATGGCCGACGATGCCGGCGCGCGCGATGCCCGCCGCGTCCATGACGCGCCCCAGCCATGCGGCCATCTCGGCCACGCTGGCGAGCGCCGGCCCTTCCGAGCGGCCATGCCCCGGCAGGTCCACCGCCAGCACGGCATGGCCGTGCCAGGCGAGCCAGCGCGCCGGCAGCTGCCAGACGGTGTGGTCCATGCCCGCCCCGTGCACCAGCAGCACCGCCGGCAAGGCGCGGTCGAACGCCCGCCCCCCCGTTGCGGCGTACACCTTGCGACCGTCGACGTTCAGATCCATCGGCTCAGACCCTGAAGGTGAGATGGTGAGTGGTGAGATGGTGAGTTTCGGCTGGGAGCGCGTGGCTCGCTTCGTGACCACTCGAACGGTCGCCGCGCTCAGATCGTGCTCGTGCTGGCCACCGGGTCAACCGAGACAAAAATGCCAACCTCTGGCTGGAGCGGTCCAGCCGAAAAGGTACCGCCGATGGTGCCAATGCTGGACCCTTCGATCCGGCTGCATGGTAAATCTGCCATGCCTACCTCCCCCTC
>JBAPMW010000081.1:0-6471 GCA_049278815.1 Hyphomicrobiaceae bacterium | reverse complement strand
AGAAGGCGACGGCCAAGCCGGCGCCGGAGCTGAAGTTCTTCCACATGACGGGCACCACCATCGCCGGCAGGCCCGTGCGCGCGCTGCGCCACGGCATGGCGGGCCAGGCGGGCTACGAGCTGTTCGGCCCCTACGCGGACTATGAGGCGGTACACACGGCGCTGGTCTCCGCGGGCGAGCCGTTCGGCATGAAGCTGTGCGGCGGCCGCGCCTACTCATCGAACACGCTGGAATCGGCCTGGATCCCCTCGCCGCTGCCCGCCATCTACACCGGCGAGGCGCTGAAACCCTATCGTCAGTGGCTGGCTGCGGACAGCTACGAGGCCAAGGCCTCCATCGGCGGCAGCTTCGCCTCCGACAACATCGAGGACTACTACCTGACGCCGTGGGACCTCGGCTACGGCTTCATGGTCAAGCTCGACCACGACTTCATCGGCCGCGAGGCGCTGGAGAGGATGGCCAAGGGGCCGCACCGCCGGAAGGTGACGCTGGCGCTCGACACTGATGACGTGCTGAAAGCGATCGGCACGCAGCTGGAGACGGGCGACCGCGCCAAGTTCATCGAGTTTCCGTCCGCGGTCTACGCCATGCACCCCTACGACCGCGTGAAGGGCAACGGCAAGCCGGTCGGCATCTCCACCTGGGTCGGCTACAGCTCCAACGAGCGCCGCATGCTGACGCTCGCCATCCTGGATGCCGAGTGGGCCGAGCCCGGCAAGCGCGTCACCTTCGTGTGGGGCGAGGAGAACGGCGGCACCGCCAAGCCCGGCGTCGAGCGGCACGTGCAGGTCGAGATCAACGCCACGGTCAGCCCCGCGCCCTATGTGGAGGTGGCCCGCAGGCAATACGCGGGCGGCGGCTGGCGCGCCGCCTAGTCACCGCCCCGGCCTCTCGATTCGACCCGCCCGGCGCAGGGTCGATGAGGCCGGGCTGCCGTCCACATCCACGAGTGCAAACCCCCATGGCGCTTATCGGAGCATCGTGGCGCTGGACCCTCGCACGCCTGGGCCTGGCGCCAGCAGAACCCAAAGCATCGGAGCCTCCCATGTCTCCGGCAGACCGCCGTATCGACACAGGACATGCTGCCACCCCCAATCTCACCCCGGCGCAACGGCTGGGGACACTTATCGGCACCTACTCGATCGAGATGACGGCCAAGGACGGCGATGCCCTGCGCGACGCCAAGGACCTCGTCCCGCGGGGCACGGCGGTCTCCATCACCTTCCTGGCCGGCGAGACCGCGCCCGCGCGCGTGGCGGTGGCAAGCCAGGCGCGGAGCTACGGCTTCTCGCCGCGGCCGCACATCTCGGCCCGGCGCATCGCCTCGGAGCAGGAGCTGGAGGGATTCCTGGCCGACCTGGCGCGCGAGGCGCAGATCGACCGCGCCTTCGTGGTGGCCGGCGACCTGCCGACGCCGGCAGGGCCCTATTTCGACGCCCTCGCCGTCATCAGGAGCGGGCTCCTCGGCAAGTACGGCGTGCGCAACGTCGGCATCGCGGGCTACCCCGAGGGCCATCCGGACTTCCCGGCCGAGAAGCTCTGGCAGGCGCTGCGCGACAAGCACCAGGCCCTGACGGACCTCGGGCACAGCTACGACATCACCACCCAGTTCGGCTTCGATGCGAAGCCGGTGCTGGAGTGGCTGGCCAGGCTGCGCGACACCGGCATCGCCGCCCCGGTGCGGGTGGGCGTGCCGGGGCCCGCAACCGTCAAGACGCTCCTGCGCTTCGCTGCCCGCTGCGGCGTGGGCGCCTCGGCGTCGGTGATGGCCAAATACGGCGTCTCCATCGCCAAGCTGCTGAACACCGCGGGGCCGGACGCGCTCATCACCGAGCTGGCCGGCAGCCTCGACCCGGCCAGGCACGGCAAGGTCTTCCTGCACCTCTACCCGTTCGGCGGCCTGGCCAGGACCGCGCAGTGGGCCCGCCACTTCTCGGCCGCCATCCCCGCGCGGTAGGCGGGCGGACCCGTGGGAAGCGCCCCATCGCGACATTGACAGGGACACGCGTTTCACGCATGTGAAGTCCGTCCCAACATCGAGGGCAGGTCTCGGCCGTGACGAGCTCCGTCAAATCCGCTTCGCGCACCATCGACATCCTGGAGCAGATCGCGCGCCAGGGGCCGGCCTCGGCCCGCGAGATCAGCCGCGCCACGCGCATCCCCGAGAGCAGCCTTTCCTACCTGCTGGCGACGCTGGTGGAGCGCGACTGGCTCTGCAGCCTCTCCGACCGCACCTACACGCTGGGCTCCGCGCTCTCCCGTCTCGCCGCGGGCGCCGCGCCGTCTCCGGCTGAGCGGCGGCGCGTGCAGCTCAAGCTCGTCGCCCGCGCCACGGGCGAGACCGCCTGCCTGTTCATCCGCCGCGAGCATGAGATCGAGACGATCGAGGTCGAGCTGTCGAGCCAGCTCCTGCGCTTCACGCCCGAGCGGGGCATGCGCGTGCCGCTGCACAGCTTCGCCGGCGGCAAGGCGCTGCTGGCCAGGATGTCGGCGGCGACCCTCGACGCCTACCTCGCCGCCGGCCCGCGCACGCGCTTCACCCCCTTCACGCTGGTGGACGAGGCCGGCCTGCGCCGCGACATCGCCCAGACGCGAAGGCGCGGCTATGCCATCGCGCGCGAGGAGCACACCGTCGGCATCGTCGGCCTGGGCGTCGCCGCCGACGATCGGTTCTCGCTCAGCATCGCCGTCCCCACCGCCCGCTTCGACGGCGCCTTCGAGAAGCTGGCGGCCAGGACGCTGCTGGAGGCGGTGAAGGGGCTGGCGGGGTGATAGGGCGTTCAGATGCTGCTGACGCCGCCTGCATCCGGAAGCGGGACATCGACATCGCCACCGCGCGCTCCCACTACTGGCGCTGGACCAAGCCCGACGGCGCCGGCCGCTACCCCTACCGCAACGCGATCCCGAAGGAGATCGTCGACATCTTCGAGCGGCACGGCTTCATCTGGGGCGGGCGCTGGTATCACTACGACACCATGCACTTCGAGTACCGGCCGGAGCTGATCGCCGCCGGCGGGCTTGGCAAGCGCAGGGCGGATTGAGTCTGGAGCGGCATTCTGGCGCCAACGCCACGAGACCAAAAGCCTGATCCGCCCCCCATTTTGGGGCGGCCATGGCCATGGCCATCTGGCGTGCCTCGATGGGATAGCCTAACCGACTGTCTCTGGCCGGATTGCCACGACCGAGTCCAGTCGCGCGGCGTCGGCGACCGCCCTAGGCTATCCCAGCGGGCTCCTTGGTATCATCCGCTCAAGACAAGTCAGTGGAGGGAACGCTCTCGGCAACAGCTGTGAGTTGTTGCGGCTGAGCGTCTCCCGTGTGCTCCGCCGTCGTGGTCTCGTTTTGGTCTTTCTTTGACCTTTCTTGCCGCCGCGGTGAACTTGCTTTCACTGACAATGCTGAGAGCGCCGAGCCAGTTCGGTCTCCCGCGTGCCTTGGCGCGGCCTAGTGGTTACGATACGAAGGGTGCGGTGTCGCGCAGCGTGACAGTGCCAAAAATGCAGGAGCTTGAAATGACCATGAAGCGATCGCGTCGGAGCTGGGTAGTGTCTGCGGTTGCTGCAACCATAGTTGCAGGATGCCTGTTGAGCTCCGACGCCGACGCGCAAAGCAAGGCCGCCGCAACCGAGGCGCAGCACAAGCTGGCGATCCAGGTGGACGAAAAGAACCCCGCGATCATGAAGCTGGCGCTCAACAACGCCCAGAACGTCATCAAGTACTATCAGGCGAAGGGTGAGAGCGTGCTGGTGGAGATCGTCGCCTACGGTCCGGGCCTGCACATGCTGCGCACCGACACGAGCCCGGTCAAGGACCGCATCGCGACTATGGCGCTCGAGCATCCCAACCTCAGCTTCGTCAGCTGCAAGAACACCGAGAGGAACATGAGCAAGCAGGAGAAGAAGCCCATATCGCTCATCAGCGAGGCCAGGTCCACAGAGTCGGGCGTCGTTCGGCTGATGGAGCTGCAGAAGCAGGGCTACGCCTACATCAGGCCCTAGCCACCGCCTGGCCCCATCCGGGCGGGCTCGCACGCATGCGGGTGCCGGGCGTGCAACCGAACGTGGCCAAGGCACGCAGCTGGTACGAACGCGCTCGCGAGCTCGGCGCAGCCGAAGCGGAAGCGCGGCTCGGGCGCCTGGCGGGCAAGCGATATCGACCCGCGCCCTGCGGCAGGACTACGCCGTCGAAGCGCGGCGCTTCCACGTCCGTACGCCCGTCCCGCTCAGCCGCGAACCCTTATCGCGCGGTTCGGGGTCGGCCTCACGACCCGTGTCCTCGCAAGATGGGCTTCGACCACGTCCCAGATCGGCGGGCCTTGCGTCCCTTCGTTGACGGACGCCCAGCCAGCCACGACATACTCGCGCGCCGGATCGATCGCCGCGCCGGTTGCGAGCAGGGTCATCTCGCTGATGCGGCTGCCGATGCCGGCCGCCGGGTCGATCACGTAACCCATGCCGCCGACGCGAACCATGTCCCCGCCTTGCTGATAGTAGGGATCTGGGTTGAACAGGTTGTCCGCCACATCCTCAAGAACCGTCTTGAGCATCCGACCGCTCATCGTCGTCCGGTAGGCCTGCGGATAGGTGATGGCGAGCACGGCGTGCATGTCCTCCACCGTGATCGCCTGCCCCGGAGGCAGCGTCGTGCCCCAGCGGAAGCCGGGTGACAGCGCGATCTGCGCATCGCGTTCCTCGAGGAGGGCCTGGCAGATCACATCGTCCCACGTGCCGTTGAGGTTGCCGCGCCGGTAAAGCAGGGTATCGGTACGCGCCAGCTCACGGCTGAGCTCCTCGGCGTATGGGGCCCGAAGCCTGCTTGCCAGAGCAGCGATCTGGGCATCCGGCGTGATCGCGTCGGAGAAGATCGGGATCAGGCGGTAGCGGAAGCCCTTCATTTCGCCTCCCGAGACCTCGACGTCCAGGCGCGACAGGAACTTGCCGTGCGATCCGGAAGCGACCACCAGGGTCCTACCGACGATGACGGGCTGCGGCAGGGCGTCGTGCGTATGCCCTGTCAGGATCACGTCGATGCCCGGCACACGGCCGGCCAGCTTCCGGTCGACATCGAAGCCGTTGTGGGAGAGAAGCACCACCAGATCGGCACGCTGCGCGCGTGCCTCCCTGACGTGCCTGGCGATGTCCGATTCGCGAATGCCGAAGGACCAGCGGGGGATCATCCACCGCGGGTTGGCGATCGGCGTGTAGGGAAAGGCCTGGCCGATGACGGCGACCCTCGCGCCACCCCGCTCGAACATGCGCCATGCCTCGAACGCAGGCTCCTGCCATTCGCTGTCATAGATGTTGCCGGCCAGGAACGGGTAGGGCAGGCTGCCCACGATCTCCCTGACGCGGTCCTCGCCGTAGGTGAACTCCCAGTGGCCGGTCATGGCGTCGGGGGCCAGCGCCGTCATCGCGGTCACCATGTCCTGGGCCCGTGTCCGGTTGGCGGTGTAGCTCCCCTGCCAAGTGTCTCCGCCGTCCAGGAACAGGGTGTTGTCGGGGCGCTCCGCCCGGATGCGTCTCAAGACCGCCGCAATGCGATCGAGCCCGCCCATCTTCCCGTAGTCCTGCGCCAGCGCGGCAAAGTCCACGGGCGTGAGGGCGTAGGCCTCTCGCGTGCGGGGCGCGATACCGTAGAGCCTCAGGAAGTCGGCGCCCGTGACGTGCGGCGGAAGACCGGCGGCCTCGCCAACCCCCAGATTGATCGACGGCTCGCGGAAGTAAATCGGCCCGAGCTGGCCGTGGAGGTCCGCCATGTGGACGATGGTCACATTGCCGAAAGGCTCGAAAGCGAGAAGGTCGTTCTCGCGCAGCGCCTGCCGGGCCGAGGTGCGCACAGGGTTCGCGCCGAGAAGGCCGGCCACGGCTATGCCGCCAGCCATGAAATGACGCCGTGAGATCATCTCCGGATGCTTCGTGGGGCACGCCGCATGCTCCGGTCCCCACGAGGGGCAGGCCAAGCTTGCACGGCGGTGATGTCAAGTGATCGCGATCGCTCGCACGGCGCGATAGATCGAGCCATCGTCGTCGACCCACGTGAAGACGAGCGTGCCGCTCTCGGGCAGCTTTGCGGTGAACGCCAGATACGGGTTGGCCGAGACCGAGGGCTGGATGTCGCAGCCGAATACTGGGCGGCCGTTGAATTCGCACTTGAACCTGTTGATGATCCGGCGCGGGATGACGTTGCCCTCCCGGTCGCGGCGCTGGCCGCTCTCCATCTCGTGCGTGATCAGCGTCTTGATCTCGATGACCTCGCCCTTGGCCGCAGTCGCGGGCACCCTCAGGCGTGGCGTGACAGTGGACATGTCCGTTCTCCTTGCGACTTTCGAGGCTCGATCAGCCGCCGCAGCCGCCGATTGTGACCTTCACCTCGCGCTGATCCCGGAAGACCGAGCCGTCCTTCATCTTGGCGATCGCCACGACGTGCTGTGTTTCGGCGAGGCGCACGCGGCTGCTCGCCGTCGCTGTCCCC
>JBAPMW010000080.1:0-2258 GCA_049278815.1 Hyphomicrobiaceae bacterium | reverse complement strand
GCAAGGTCCGCTATACCCCGGAACCTGACTGCAAACTGCGGTGTAAAGTGGCGGGCGTTATATCCGCTAAGTGCTGGAGGCCACGCCCGGAATTGAACCGGGGTGCACGGTTTTGCAGACCGTTGCGTAACCACTCCGCCACGTGGCCCCATCGCGCAATTCCTGGCACTTAGCACGGCCTGGAGCGTCGCGGAAGGCGGAATTGGCACCGGATTGGCGCCCAGCTGCAGAACACCGCTGCCCCTGTTTTTCGCCCGGCGTGCACCGCAACGACAGGCACGGCAACAGCTGCCACAAGAGCAGAGGCGACGGTCAGGTAGCGCCGGTTGCGGCCCCCGGGGGTGGCGCGCTCGGTGGCGCGGCGTCGCGTGAGCCGGGGCCGCCACCCAGGTGGGCGATGGCATTGGCATAGTAGGCCAGCAGCGCGCGCTCGTCGCGATTGACGCGGTAGATCCCGCCCTCCAGCACCACCATGCGGCGCAGGAGCAGCATGCGCAGGCCCACGTCCACGGCGTACTCCTGGTCCTGACGCGGGATGTGCACGTGCGCGCCGGCGCTCCGCAGGCGCTGCATGAGATCGTGCACGGCGCCCTTGAGCTCCAGGCTGGAAAGCCCCTGCTCGCCGCCGGCCAGCACGGCCGTCGCCACCAGGGACACCGGCAGCACGGGCACCACACGCCCCACCTCGCCCATCAGGCGCTGGCCGAGGTGCGCAATCTCGCGCTGGCGCTGCTCGCTCGGAAGCGCACGCAGGTCGACGCCGCGCCGGGCGAGGTGCTGCCGCAGCGAGAGGGGGTGCCCGAAGCCGACGCAGGCATAGCCGTAGCGGTACCAGCGCCCGTTGAGACGCAGCCACAGGCTGCGCAGCAGGAAGCGGGCGAGGATGAGCGGGTTGAAGGCAAAGCGCGGCCGCACGCCCTGGGGCGTGTCGGCGACCGCCGTCTGGATGCGGTCCTCCAGCACCCGGTCGTAGTTGAGGCCCACCGGCACGAACACCACGTCGCGCGGGCCCTGGGGGTCGAAGCCCGAGACCATGTAGCTCAGGATGCCGAGCTTGGGCGGGCGCAGCGCTCCGTCGCGCGTCAGGCCGCCCTCGGGAAAGAGCGCCTGCGCCACCCCCGAAGCCGTGGCCATGTGCACGTAGCGCGCCAGCACCTTGCGGTAGAGCGGACTGGAGGAGTCGCGGCGCACAAAATAGCCGCCCATCGCGCGGATCAGGCTCTGCAGCGCCCACACGCGCGCCCATTCGCCCACCGCGTAGCTGAGCGCGGACCTTTCCGACACCAGATAGGTCACCAGCACATAGTCCATGTTGGAGCGGTGGTTGATCACGAACACCACCGAGGCATCCTCGGGGACCTGGGCAAGGGCCGCCTCCTCCAGGGCGCCGACGCGCACGCGGTAGAGCGCGGTGGAGAGGCGCCTGGCCAGCGCCGCGCCGACCCGGAAATAGGCGTAGGCGCTGAACCTGGGCACGATCTCCTTGGCGTAGCGGCGCGCCCGCGCGTAGGCGACGCTCCTGGGCTCGCCCCGCGCCTTGGCCTCGTCGTCCACCGCCTTGAGCACCTCGGGATCGAACAGCAGCTGCTCGATGAGCTGCCGCCGGCGGGCGAGCTTGAAGGGCGGAATCTTGAGGCGCAGGCGCTGGTTCAGCTCGTCGATGGCGCGATTGGCCCGGCGCCGCAGCCACCAGCCCAGCGCCGGGCCGAACAGCCGGTCGATCAGGGCAACGACGGCCAGCACCGCCGCGGCAACGGCAACCCATACCGGTACTGTCACAGAGCCCGCCATTCGTCTCCCCCATGCACGGCCGCGATGCAGGCGCTTTAAGAGTTCAGCTCTTGGGCAACATGTGCCGTGTCAGTCTCACGATCAGGTCCTTGCCGTCCTTGCTAAGCGTGACACTGACGACCTCCTGGACGAGATCGTTCTCCAGCAGGTCATCCAGAACGTCGCCTAGCATCGTTGCCTGATTGGCATCTGTGAAGAGCCTCTTCACATTGCACTGCAAGAAGATCAGGCCGGGATGCAGCGGCCGATGTCCGTAGAGTCGCGTGAAGTCCGTCATGTTGTTGGTCACGAGGATCATGCCGTTGTCCACGGCATAGCGGGCAATCCGCTTGTCGCTGACGCTTCGCAGGTTGATCTCATTGACGTGGACGGCACGAAAACCCCGACCCCGCGCAAGCTTCACGAGGCCGGGGCTCAAGTTCTCGTCGATAAGGAGCTTGAATTGGCCGGGCTGAAGCCGAGGCCCC
>JBAPMW010000079.1:0-1932 GCA_049278815.1 Hyphomicrobiaceae bacterium | reverse complement strand
GCCGGGAGATAGCGCAGCTGTGCTCCGGCGGCCTCGATGGCCTCGCGCACGCCCGCAACTTTGTGGGTGCGCACATTGTCCATGAAGACGATGTCGCGCTTGTTCAGCGTCGGCACGAGCACCTGCTCGACATAGGCGAGGAAGGCTGGGCCATCCATGGCGCCCTCGATCACGTAAGGGGCGGTCATGCCGTCGACGCCCGCGCGGCTTCCTGGACCGGCAGATTGCCGAGCAGGCCAAGTACGGCGTGGGCGAATGGGCGGCAGACTCATGCGCGCCACGGCCCCACATGTCGCCGGGGGAGTGCTCGCGCACGCGCTCAGTCCGTGAACCCTCGCCCTTGTACGGATGCGAACTTTTCGCCATCGTCATCTCCTGTCCTGCCCGCGTGCGGCCTCATAGGCCCGCCACGCTCGGCGTTCGTCGATCGCCACCACAACGCGCTCACTGTCATCGGTAAGAAAATTCCCGACCTGAAACGATGACGTGGTCTTGGTCATCGACGCGCAGGGCGGCAACCAGCGTCAGCGTCTTCCAGTGCCCGTGAGGAACCTTCGCGACCAGCCGCTTGCCCCGCGGAGCGCGACCGTAGAGCCGGGTCATCTTCGTCGTGACCGCGGTCTCGTCGATGAACACCAGACGTGAGGGCTTCAGCGCAGGCTGCTTGGCCTTCAGCTCCTCGCGCGCTGCGGCGACATCGGGTCGATCCTGTTCGGCCGCGTGCAGCACTTTTTTTTAAACGTGATCTCGTAGCGGTCGTAGAACCGCCACACAGAGCGGGTGGCGACAGCGAGCTTCTTCTCGCGGCGCAAACGGTCGCGGATCTCCTCAAGTGTCAGGTCGGGCTCCTGTGCCACGAGATCGAGCAGCCACTCCTTGTACGCCTTGAGCGGCGAGCGGCTGTGACCGGTGCCGGGCCGCGCCGCGACGCTGCCCTCCCTCTCCCATCGATCAAGCCAACGCACCGCCGTCGAGGGGGCAAGCTGGAGCAGACGCGCGACCTCCCGCCGGCTCTCTCCCTCCTCCACCATTGCAACCGCACGCTCGCGCAAGTCTTTCGAGTACCCCTTCGCCATGGCACCCTCCGTTGCCGCTGACGAAACACTCGAATCTGATTTGCGCGACCGTGGGAATCCCATGTGGCAATTCCGATTCACATCAAGCGGAAACCGCTCTAGTCTAGTCTGCTGCGGGGCGGAGGCGCATGGGGTGGAGATACCTTTCGTGTTCGACACCCTGAGACTCGGAACCGAGCCGATGCTGGTGCCGAACCCGCCTCAACCGCTGGCGGACGCGACGCATCGGGCCTGGGTGGCCGTCGCCGCGGGTGGTGACTGCGGCTGGCCCACGTACGATCCCGCCCGCAGGCTGACGATGCGCTTCGAGACGACGTCCAAAGCCGTCGACAAGCCTCTCGCCCTGGAACTCGCCCAGTGGAAGGGCGTGCGGTAGTCGTTTGTCTCTGACGAGGCCGAGTTCGTTACCAGCGTGAAACTGGTGATCGGCGGCCCGGATGACCGCTCCTGGCACAGTCCAAGGCCAAGCGGATGTCGCAGAACACCTGGGTTGCTTGCGATGGATCAAGACCGAGATCCCGCCCTCGGGTATCTTGGCTCGATGACAAAGCGCATCACCATCATCCAGGGCCATCCGGACCCGTCCAACCATCACCTATTGCACGCACTGGCCGATGCTTATGCCGAAGGTGCGGGTGCAGGGGGCATGACGTGCGCCGGATCGAAGCGGCCAACCTCGAATTTCCATTATTACGGACGCAGGTGGAATTCGAGACGGGCGAGACTCCGCCCGCGCTGCTCCAAGCCCGAGACGACATGCGCTGGGCAGAGCACTGGGTCTTCCTGTTTCCGCTCTGGCACGGAACCATGTCGGCGTTGTTCAAGGGATTTCTTGAACACATTTTCCGGCCAGGTT
>JBAPMW010000078.1:0-19218 GCA_049278815.1 Hyphomicrobiaceae bacterium | reverse complement strand
CGGTATCGGGCGCGCCGGCGGCCCTGGCACGCGTGCGCCACCAGCGCCTCGCGCTCGCCACCGCCGCCGCCGTGCCGGTGCTGACGCTCGCTATCTATCTCGCCTATGGCTCGCCGGGGATGCCCTCGGGCGTGCTGTCCGCCCGCACCGACGCCGAGCGCGAGGTGGCCGAGCTGACCCGCATGATCGCCAAGGTCGAGGAGCGGTTGCGCGCGGCCCCCGAGGACGGCAAGGGCTGGGAGGTGATCGCGCCGGTCTATCTCAAGCTCGGCCGCTTCACCGACGCCGCCACCGCCTACGCCAGCGCCGCCCGCCTCCAGGGCGAGAGCGTCAAGCTGCTGGCCGGCCTCGCCGAGGCCTCGATCATGGCCAAGAATGGCATCGTCACCGATGAGGCCCGCACGGCCTATGCGAAGATCCTCAAGCTTGAGCCCGGCCGCGCCGAGCCGCGCTTCTGGCTCGCGCTCGGCAAGGAGCAGGACGGCCGCCTCGCCGACGCGCTTGCCGACTACTCCGCCCTGCTCAAGGGGGCGCCGTCCGGGGCGTCCTATCGCCCGGCACTGGAGAAGCGCATCGCCGAGGTCACGGCCCGCATGCCCCCAGGCGCCGAGACCAAGTCGCCCACCAAGACGCCATCCGGTCCGACCGCCGCCGATGTCGAGGCCGCAACCAAGCTGACCCCCGATGAGCGCGCTGCCATGATCGTGGGCATGGTCGATGGCCTCGCCGAGCGCCTCAAGCGCGACGGCAAGGACCTGCCCGGCTGGAAGCGCCTGATCCAATCCTACAAGGCGCTAGACCGCCGCGACGATGCGCGCGCCGCGCTCGCCGAGGCGCGCCGCCAGTTCGGGGGCGACGCCGGCGCGCTCGCCGATCTCTCCCGTCTTGCCAAACAGCTGGACCTAGGCTCATGACCCGTCGTCAGCGCCGCGCCACCTTCATCGGTCTGGGCGCCGGCATTCTGTGTCTTGCCGTATTTCTGGTGCTGTTTGCGCTCCGCGACTCGGTGGTCGGCTTCCACTTCCCCAAGGAGGTGGCAGAGAAGCAGATCCCGGCCGGTCGCCGCATCCGGCTCGGCGGCATCGTCGCCGCCGACAGCATCAAGCGCGGCCAGGGTCTCACCGTCGAGTTCGGCATCACCGACAATGTCAAGACCATCTCCGCCAGCTACACCGGCATCCTCCCCGACCTCTTCCGCGAGGGCCAGGGCGTGGTGACGGAAGGCAAGCTCGACCACACCGGCCACTTCGTTGCCGACACGGTGCTCGCCAAGCACGACGAGAACTACATGCCGCCGGAGGTGGCGAAGATGCTGAAGGACCAAGGCATGTGGCAGCACACGGGGCCGAAGAAGTGATGGGAATCTCTCTCAGCGCGCACCTCCCTCTCCCCGCGCATCGCGGACCTCTCCACGAGTGCCGCCAGCGCGGGGAGAGGGATGGGGTGAGGGGCAGCCAAGGGCGCCGACCTCTCATGGACAGGGCTGCAAAAAGGGGCGCGCCACTGAGAGCGCGTCACCTGCTCCTGCCCCTCACCCTAACCCTCTCCCCGCAAGCGGGGAGAGGGGATCCCGTCGGCGCTTGTGGAGTGGGCCTCTCATGATCGTCGAGCTTGGACACTTCGCCCTGGTGCTCGCGCTGGCGGTGGCGCTGGTGCAGACGGTGCTGCCGGCCTGGGGGGCGCAGAGGCGCGACGTCCGCCTCATGCACGTCGCCGAGCCTGCCGCCTTCTGCCAGCTCGGGCTCATCGCCCTCGCGTTCCTCGCCCTCACCTACGCCTACGTCACCTCCGACTTCTCGGTCGAGAACGTGTGGGCCAACTCGCACTCGGACAAGCCGCTCCTCTACAAGATTTCGGGCGTGTGGGGGAACCATGAGGGCTCGATGCTGCTCTGGGTGCTGATCCTCGCCCTGTTCGGTGCCGCTGTGGCCTTCTACGGCACCAACCTGCCCGACGTGTTGCGCGCCAACGTGCTGGCCGTGCAGGCCGGCATCTCCTTGACCTTCCTCGCCTTCATCATCCTCGCCTCCAACCCCTTCACCCGCATCCCGCTGCAACCCGAGGGCCGCGGCCTCAATCCGGTGCTGCAGGATCCGGCGCTCTCCTTCCACCCACCGTTCCTCTATGCCGGCTACGTCGGTCTCTCGGTCGCCTTCGCTTTCGCCGTCGCCGCCCTCATCGAAGGTCGCACCGATGCGGCGTGGGCGCGCTGGGTGCGGCCGTGGACGCTGGCCGCCTGGGTGTGCCTCACGCTCGGCGTCGCCATGGGCTCGTGGTGGGCCTACTACGAGCTGGGCTGGGGCGGCTGGTGGTTCTGGGACCCGGTTGAGAACGCCTCGTTCATGCCGTGGCTCGCCGCCACGGCGCTGCTGCACTCGGCGCTCGTCATGGAGAAGCGCGAGGCCCTCAAGGTCTGGACCATCCTGCTCGCCATCCTCGCCTTCTCGTTATCGCTCGTCGGCACCTTCCTGGTGCGCTCCGGCGTCCTCACCTCCGTGCACGCCTTTGCCGTCGATCCGCGCCGCGGCGTGTTCATCCTGGGGATCCTCGTCATCCTGATCGGAGGCGCGCTTGCGCTCTACGCCTGGCGCGCGCCGCGGCTGCAGCAGGGCCAGCTGTTCGCCCCCGTCAGCCGCGAGGGTGCGCTGGTGCTCAACAACGTGCTGCTGACGGTCGCTTGCGCCACCATCTTCGTCGGCACGCTCTATCCGCTTGCGCTCGAATCCGTCACGGGTGAGAAAATCTCCGTGGGCCCGCCCTACTTCAACGCCACCTTCGGGCCGCTGATGGTGCCGCTGCTGCTGGCCGCTCCCCTCGGTCCGCTGCTGGCCTGGAAGCGCGGGGATCTTCTTGGCGCCATGCAGCGCCTCGTGGCGGCCAGCGCTGTCGCTCTCCTTGCTCTGGTCGCCACCATTGCCCTCGTCTGGCGCGGACCGTGGCTCGCCCCCTTCGGCATCGCGCTCGGCGTATGGGTGCTGGCCGGTGCCGCCACCGAATGGGCCCAGCGCATCAGGCTCTTTGCCGCGCCCGCGCGCGAGAGCCTCGGCCGCGCCCTCGGTCTCCCCCGCGCCTCCTACGGCACGCTGCTCGGCCACGCCGGCCTCGGCATTACGGTGATCGGCATCGTCGCCGCCACGGCCTGGCAGAGCGAGACCGTGATCGCCCTGAAGCCCGGCGAGCGGGGCGAGGTGGCTGGCTACGCCTTCGTCCTCCGCGGCATGAAAACCGAACGTGGGCCGAACTACGCCGAGCAGGTCGGCCGGCTGGAAGTAACCCGGGGCGGATCGCCTGTTACCGAGCTGCGCCCCTCCAAGCGTCTGTTCGAGACCCCGCGCCAGGCCACCACCGAGTCGGCCATCCACGCCTCGTGGCGCGGCGATCTCTACCTTGTGCTTGGCGATGAGCTGATCGATGGCGGCTTCGTCGTGCGCGCCTATTTCAACCCGCTGGTGCGGTTGATCTGGCTTGGCGCTATCGTCATGTCGCTCGGCGGCGTCCTCTCCCTCCTCGACCGCCGCCTGCGCGTCGGCGCCCCGCGGCGCAGCGCCCGCACCAGGACAGTGGCGGCGCCCTCTCCGGCGGAGTGAAGCGCGATGCGTATTCTCCGTAGGTTGGGTCGAGCGCTCGCGAAGACCCAACACAGTAAGGGGCTCTCCCTTGATCGCGTTGGGTCTGCGCTGCGCTTGACCCAACCTACGGTCATTCGCCATTCGCCATTCGCCATTCGCCAACTGGTCGCAATGCTCCTGTCCGTCGTGCTCTCAGTTACCGCCCACGCCGTCGAGCCCGGCGAGATCCTGAAGGACCCGGCGCTGGAGGCACGCGCGCGGCGGCTGTCGCAGGAGCTGCGCTGCGTGGTGTGTCAGAACCAGTCGATCGATGAGTCCCACGCCCCCCTTGCCCACGACCTGCGCGTGATCGTGCGCGAGCGCATCGCGGCCGGCGACACCGACGCCCAGGTGCTGTCCTACGTCGAGGCCCGCTACGGTGCCTTCGTGCTGCTGCGCCCGCGCCTCACGCCCCGGACCGTGCTCCTGTGGACCACCCCCCTCATCCTCCTCGCCGGCGCCGCCGCCTATCTCTGGCATGTCCGTCGGCGCCGCCCTGGCGAGCCCGCGCAAGCGGCGGCGCTGACGGCCGAGGAGCAGAGGGAGCTGGAGAAGCTGCTGCGCCGAGGACCGTAGGGGGCAATGCGGTCCGCTTTCTTGCGCCCCACGATCCTGCGGGGCTCACCCAACGTTACGATTATTTAAGACAGCAGCCATCGCTCTGTAAGTTTCCGTTGCCTATTAGGAAAGCCCTGACCCGATTTCCGAATCTCTTTCCGAGGTGACAAGCTTATGCACCCTGCTTCTACCCAAGATCGTGCCGGCCGCCCCACCCGGTGGGGAATGGCCCTCGTGTCGGGCCTCGCCGTCATGGCCGTGACCGGCGGCGTGCTGCTCGCCCTTCCGCATCAGCGCGTCGAGGCGCAATCCACGTTCACGCCGAACGGTGCGCCGTCGTCGTTCGCCGAGTTGGTCGAGCGCGTGAAGCCGGCGGTGGTGAGCATCCAGGTCACCGGCCGCGCACCCAAGAAGGTGTCCGGCCCTCCCGGTGGTCCGCGCGATCCTCGCGATCCGCGCTGGCGCGGCGAACGTCCGCCGGGGGGAGCGCCCGACGGGCTGGAGGACTTCTTCAACAAGCGGTTCGGCTGGGACAGCACCCCGCGTCCAACCCAGGCGGAGGGCTCGGGCTTCGTCATCTCGGCCGACGGCTACGTCGTCACCAACAACCACGTGGTCGCCGGCGCCGACAAGGTGCAGATCATCTTCGATCAGCACAACAAATATGAGGCGGAGATCGTCGGCACCGACCCTCGCACCGACCTCGCCCTGCTCAAGATCAAGACGAAGACCGCCAAAACCTTCCCGATCGTCAAGTTTTCCACCGGCATGCCGCGCGTCGGCGACTGGGTGGTTGCCGTCGGCAATCCGTTCGGGCTCGGCGGCACAGTCACGGCGGGCATTGTCTCGGCGCACGGCCGCGATATCGGCTCCGGACCCTACGACTACATGCAGATCGACGCCGCGGTGAATAAGGGCAACTCCGGTGGTCCGACCTTTAACCTGGCGGGCGAGGTGGTGGGCGTCAACACCGCCATCGTGAGCCCCACTGGAACCAACGCCGGCATCGCCTTCGCCATTCCGTCCAGGACCGCAAGCGAGATCATCGAGCAGCTGAAGGGCGGCGGCCAGATCAAGCGCGGGTGGCTTGGCGTGCGCATCCAGAACGTCAATGAGGAGATGGCGGCAAGCCTTGGCCTCAGCGAGGCGAAGGGTGCGCTTGTGGCGGAGGTGCAGTCCCCGAGCCCGGCGGCAACGGCCGGCATCAAGCGGGGCGATACGATCCTCGCCGTCAACGGCGCCAAGGTTGCCGACAGCCGCGACCTTTCGCGCCAGATCGCCGGCTTCAAGCCCGACACGACCATCGAGCTGAAGCTGATGCGGGCGCAGAAGGAGCAAGCCGTGCAGGTTAAGCTCGGGCTGCTGCCGTCCCCCCAGGAGCTGTCGAAGTACTCGCCGGGCCAGCCCACGCGGCCGACGGAGCTGAGCCAGCTCGGGCTGTCGGTGGCGCCTCTGCAGAGACCGAGCCGGGAGGGCGGCGTCCAGATCACCGAGATTGAGGCGGATTCGCCCGTCGCCCTGAAGATCCGGGTCGGCGACATCATCCTCGAGGCCGACAACCGGCCGGTGCGCTCCGCTGAGGACCTGATCGCCGCCGTCCGCGAGGCGAACCGGCAGAACCGGAGGGCCATCCTGCTGCTCATCAAGTCCGGCAACGAGACCCGGTTCGAGCCGGTGCCGTTGCAGCGCAACTGAGGACTGCCCATATCTTGATACGCTCATAGGCGAGGCGTGCCGTTGTTGCAGGACGGCATGCCTCGCCTCTTGCATCATGGTCGTCTGCATCATGGTTGCCGCGTCGGTGCCGAGGGCACTTGCCGAGGGTACGGGCCGGCCTCCATCCCGGTGCAGGAGCGAGGCTGAACGCCCATGCGCGTGCTTGTGGTCGAGGACGACAAGGAGACGGCGCTGTTCCTGCAGCGCTCGCTGAGAGAGAGCGGCCATCTTGCCGAGTTGGCCGGTGACGGCGAGCTGGGCTTGGCGCTCGCCCGCGAGGGCGGCTGGGACGTTCTGATCGTCGACCGCATGCTGCCGCAGCTCGACGGCCTCACCCTGATCGAGACCCTGCGCCGCGAGGGCGCCCGCACTCCGGTGCTGATCCTGTCCGCGCTGGGCGCAGTGGACGACCGCGTCAAGGGCCTGCGCGCCGGCGGCGACGACTACCTCACCAAGCCCTATGCCTACACGGAGCTGCTGGCGCGTATCGAGGCCCTGGCGCGCCGTCCGGCACCCGAGGAGCAGGTGACGCGCTACACCGTAGGCGACCTGACGCTCGACCGCCTCTCTCACAAGGTGAGCCGCGGCGGGCAGGCCATCCTGCTGCAGCCGCGCGAGTTCCGGCTGCTCGAATACCTGATGCGCAACGCCGGCCAAGTGGTCACGCGCACCATGCTGCTTCAGAACGTGTGGGACTACAACTTCGATCCGCAGACGAACGTCATCGACGTGCACATCTCGCGGCTTAGAGCCAAGATCGACAAGGGCTTCACGCGGCCGCTGCTGCACACGGTGCGCGGGTCCGGGTACATGATCCGTGACGGCGCTGACTAGGCTTCTCGCCTCCACCCCGTTCCGCCTGGCGATCGTCTATATGGGCGCCTTCGTCGTGGCGACGGCCGTGGTGATCGGCTATCTCGTCTGGGAGGCGAACCAGTTCCTGACGAGCAAGGCGGCGGAGGAGCTGGCGCTTGAGGAGGCGAGCCTGCGCAGCCAGTATCGGGCCGGCGGTGCGCTGCGCCTCGTCGCGGCAGTCGATGCGCGCGTCAACGCCCCGGGCTCCGGCCTCTATCTCCTGCTCGACGGCTACGGCAACAGGCTTGCCGGCAACCTGCCGGGCAAGCCCGAGGCGCTGGCCGAGGACGGGGGGCCTCGCGTGTTCTTCTACCAGCCCTACTCGGAGGCCGGCCGCGAGCGCGAGCACCTTGCCATCGGCAGCGCGTTCGCGGTGCCTGGCGGACTCACCCTGGTGGTGGCGCGCGACATCGACGATCAGCGCCAGCTCGCGTCCGGCATCAGCCGCATGGCACTCTGGAGCTTCGGCCTGCTTTCGGTGCTGGGCGTCGCCGCCGGCATCCTCATCGGCCGCGGCATGCTCGCCCGCATCGAGGCCATCACCGATACCAGCCGCCGCATCATGGCCGGCGACCTCTCGCGCCGCGTGCCCTTGAGCGGATCGGGCGACGAGCTCGACCGCCTCGCCGAGGGGCTCAACGCCATGCTGGCGCGCATCGAGGAGCTGCTGGCGGCGCTGCGCGAGGTGTCCGACAACATCGCCCACGACCTGAAGACGCCGCTCAACCGCCTGCGCAACCGCGCCGAGGCGGCGCTGCGCAGCTCCGACCCCGCCGGCTACCGCGAGGGCCTCGCCAGGACCATCGAGGAGGCCGACGAGCTGATCAAGACCTTCAACTCGCTGCTGCTCATTGCCCGTCTCGAGGCGGGCGCCGCCGCCGAGACCATGGTGCCGGTCGATCTAGCCGGCGTGATCGGCGATATCGCCGAGCTCTACGAGCCGGCGGCCGAGGAGGCGGGCCTCACACTCGCCGTCTCCGCCAAGCCGGGCGAGGGGGGGCTGGGCGCCGTCGCCAACCGCGAGCTGGTGAGCCAGGCGGTGGCCAACCTGGTCGACAACGCCATCAAATATTCGGCTGCCGCCCTCGTTCCCGCCGGCACCGCCGCGGCCCCTGCCGCCACACCGCCCCCGGAGATCCGCATTACCCTCTCCCGCGTCGGCGACGCCATCGAGATTGCCGTCGGCGACCGCGGCCCCGGCATCGCCGCGCAGGACCGCGAGCGCGCCCTGCAGCGCTTCGTCCGCCTCGAGAAGAGCCGCTCCCGCCCCGGCGCCGGCTTAGGGTTGAGCCTCGCCGCCGCCGTCGCCCGCATGCACGGCGGCACCGTCCGCCTGGAGGACAACGAGCCGGGCTTGAGAGCGGTGCTGTCGATTCCGGTGGGGACGTAGGTTGGGTTAGGCCCGAAGGGCCGTAACCCAACATGACACCCGCGACGCGTTGATAGGGGTCGGGAAGGGTTTCCCCTCCCCGCCCTCCGAACCGTACGGGCGGTTTTCCCGCATACGGCTCTCCAGTCGGTGGTTTCTTCATCCCCCCTTCCCTCGACCCGGTTTTGCTGCCCGTGCCTCCAGCGACCCTGCGCAGGGCCCAACGGTATAATGAGGGCTCTGACTCCTGGCCGGCTCGCACACGCCCGCCAAGTCTCACCGCTTAGTTGCCTTGCCGTCCGAGCATCCAGCCCCCAACCACGAAAGTGCAGCCCCGGCACCGCTTTCGCAGTCACTTCCAGCGTACCGGGTTCTTAAAGCTCAGGCTTCGCCACGTAATCGCAGGCTCGCCGCTGCACCCCGCCGAAACGGGTTCGTCATCCTGCAGGCTGCTCGTTCGCCTCCGGCTGCTCTCCACCCCGCCTCGCGGCGATGCAGTTGCCTTCGGCTACATGTGTCGTGACCTCACATGGGCTGGACTCTCACCCTCCTGACAAAGCAACATCACGGTCGCACGACTACGCGCTTCGCGCTAACCCAACCTACGCGGCCAGCGCCGCGACGCCGGGCAGCTCGCGGCCCTCCAGCCATTCGAGGAAGGCGCCGCCGGCGGTGGAGACGTAGGTGAGCCTGTCGGTCACGCCGGCGGCGTTGAGCGCCGCGACCGTGTCGCCGCCGCCGGCGACCGAGACGAGCTTGCCGGCCTCGGTGGCGGCCGCAACGGCGCGGGCGAGCTGGAAGGTGGCCTCGCCGAACGGCGGGATCTCGAAGGCGCCGAGGGGGCCGTTCCAGAGCAGCGTCTTGCAGCGGCCCAGCACGTCCGTGTAATGCGCGACCGCCTTCGGCCCCACGTCGAGGATCATCTGGTCGTCGGGCACCTCCAGCACCGGGCAGGTGCGCGTCGGCGCGCCGGCCTCCAGCTTGGCCGCAATCACCGCATCGGCCGGCAGCACCACCTCGCAGCTGCGGGCCTTGGCCGCGTGCATGATCTCGCGCGCGGTCTGGGCGAGGTCAGCCTCCACCAGCGACTTGCCCACCGGCACGCCCTGCGCCAGCAGGAAGGTGTTGGCCATGGCGCCGCCGATGATCAGCTTGTCGACCTTGGTGATGAGGTGGGTGAGGACGGGAATCTTGGTCGACACCTTGGCGCCGCCGACCACGGCCGCGACCGGCCGCTCCGGCTTCTCCAGCACACGGCGCAGCGCGTTCACCTCCTCCATCAGCAGCGGGCCGGCATAGGACGGCAGCAGGCGGGCGATGGCGTCTGTGGACGCATGCGCGCGGTGCGCGGTGGAGAAGGCGTCGCCGACGAAGATGTCCCCCAGCCTGGCGAGCGCCTGGGCGAAGGCGGCGTCGTTCTTCTCCTCGCCCTTGTGGAAGCGCAGGTTCTCCAACACGGCGATGTCGCCGGGCTGCAGCGCGGCTACGGCCTTCTCCGCCACCTCGCCTACGCAGTCGGGCACAAAGACCACCAGGCGGCCGGCGAGCCTGCTGAGCTTGTCTGCCACCGGCCGCAGGCTGAGCTGCGGGTCCGGCCCGCCCTTGGGCCGCCCGAAGTGGGAGATGAGCACCACCTTGGCGCCGCGCCTGGCCAGGTCCTGCACGCCCGGCAGCACCCGCTCCAGGCGGGTCGCATCGGCCACCTGCCCGTCCCGCACCGGCACGTTGAGATCGGCGCGCAGCAGCACGCGCTTGCCCTTTACGTCGAGGCCGTCGGTGGTCCTGAGCCGGTCGAGGTTCATCTTGGTCTTCCTCGTCGCGCGCAAGCGGTCTCCAGATAGATTTCGGCGACCGGCATCGTGAACCCGATCGCCGGCAGGTCGAGAGAGTCGTGAAGGCTTGCGATGGCGCGCTGCTTCCAGCCGGTGTCGCGGTCGTAGACGACCACCTCTACCGCCTTGAGCGACACGGTCACATAGTGCTGGCAATTCGGCACGCTGGCATAGACCCTGCGCCGCCAGGCCTGGTCGGCCTTGCTGTTGCTGCGCGAGAGCACCTCGAACAGGACGAGCGCGTCGTCGGTGGTGGGCAAGCCGGCATTCGGCGTCTCCTTCACGAAGACATCGGGTTGCGGCAGGCTGCGCGGAGACACCGGAACGCGCGTTCCAATGCCTGGCATCGGCAGCCAGCTTGCACCGGTCTGTCGCCTGTGCAGCATGAGGGCAGTTATAAGGTTCGCCACGATCGTCTGACGGTCGTCGATCGGCGACGGGTTCATGATCGCTATCCCCTCGATCAGCTCCCACCGCTCCCCGTCCGGGCGCGTGTCGGTGTAGGCGAGGAACTCCTCGATGGTCATCTGCTCGTCGGGAGCGAGCTTTGTGTGTGCCGTCATGTCTGCCCTATTCCATCCGTAGCTCCAACGCGGCGAGGGGCATCAGTGCGTGTCGTCTCCAAGCGGTGTCCAGCGGTAGATATCGGTAAGCGGTATCGAGACGCCGATCGCCGGCAGGTCAAGCGAGTCGTTAAGGCTTGCGACGGTGCGCTTGTTCCAAGGAGAGCCACGGTCGTAGGCGACCACCTCCACCGCCTTGAGCGACACCGTGACGTAGTGGCGGCAATTCGCGACGCTGGCGTAGACCTTGCGGCGCCAGGCTTGATCGGCCTTGGTGTTGCTCTTGGAGAGCACCTCGAAGAGAACGAGCGCATCCTCTGTGACTGGAAACGGCGTGGCTGGCGCTTCCTTCACGAAGACGTCGGGTTGCGGCAGGCTGCGCGGCGACACCGGAACGCGGGTGCCAACGCCCGGCATCGGCAGCCAGCTCGCACCGGTTCGCTGCTTGTGCACCATCAGATACGTCAGAATATTCGCGACTATGACTTGGTGGAACTCCACCGGTGACGGACTCATAATCGCCACCCCCTCGATCAGCTCCCACCGCTCCCCGTCCGGGCGCGCGTCGGTGTAGGCGAGGAACTCCTCGATGGTCATCTGCTCGTCGGGAGCGAGCTTTGTGTGTGCCGTCATGACTTGAGCCTCAGATCCTCAGATCCGCGAGCGTCAGGCTAAAAGATGGGATCAACAGTGCCGCCAGCGATTGGTCGGCAGCAACTGTGTCTACGTCCCCATAGCCTCCAGGGGCGGGCCCGCGATGAACGCGCGCGGCCAACGTGACTGCGTTCACCACCCAATACTCTCGGATGCCCAGTGCCGCGTACTGGCCTGCCTTCGTGGTCGTGTCGAACGCAAGGCTCGAATGCGCGACCTCGATCAAAAGAGCGACATCGGAGGGACTGATGGAGGTTAGGTCAAACCCGGCCGATCCGACTAGAAAATCGGACTCGAAATAGTTGGTCGCATCTGGGTGCCAACCCGGCTCCGAGTGGTAGTCGAATTTGGACGACAGATTTCGCCGCAGCCAATTGTGGAGAGCGGCGCGTACGACCTCGTGGCGATTGCCTTTGGGCGCCATGGGAACCAGCTCCCCCCCGATGAGCTCGATGCGGTCGTCCTCCGTGAAGAAGCCGAGCTCCGCCAGCCGCTCGAACTCGGCGAAGGTCCAGCGCAGCCGCGGCACGCCATCGGCAACCTGCGTGGTGGGTCGGGCCTTGGGAACGCGCGGGATCTCGTTCATGCGGGCTCCTGCCAGCAGCCTTGCCCTTCCGAGGCCTTGTCTCAGGCGGGGCGCGAGGTCAGAAGGTCACGCGCACAAGCTGCCAAGAGCGCCACGCCGGCGACCTTGGCACCCTCGATCTAACGATCAGACCTTACCAGCTCCCGCGCCGCAGCGGCAACCTTGGCGGGCGTGATGCCGAAGTGCTCGTAAAGCTGTGCCGCAGGGGCCGAGGCGCCGAAGCCGTCCATGCCGACGAAAGCGCCCTTCTCACCCAGCCAGCGCTCCCAGCCGAAACCGACGGCGGCCTCGACGGCAACGCGCGGGGCGGAGCCGAGCACTGCCGCGCGGTAAGCTGACGGCTGCGACGCGAACAGCTCCCAGCAGGGCATGGACACCACGGCTGCCTCCAGGCCGTCCTTGGCGAGCAGCGCCCGCGCCTCCATGGCGAGGCCGACCTCCGAGCCGGTGGCCAGGAGCGTGACGTCGCGCGCGCTGCCCGGCGTCTCAGCCAGCACATAGGCGCCCTTGGCGCAGAGGTTGTCGCCTGTCAGAGACGTGCGCAGGTTCGGTACCGCCTGACGCGTGAGCGCCAGAACCGACGGCGTGCCGCCGGAGAGGACGGCCAGCTCCCAGCACTCGGCCGTCTCGACGCCGTCGGCGGGTCGGAAAACGTTGAGGTTGGGGATGGCCCTCAGGCTTGCCAGGTGCTCCACCGGCTGGTGCGTGGGGCCGTCCTCGCCGAGGCCGATGGAGTCGTGGGTCATGACGTAGATCACGCGCTGGCGCATCAGGGCGGAGAGGCGGATGGCCGGGCGGCAGTAGTCGGTGAACACCAGGAAGGAGCCGCCGTAGGGGATGAGGCCGCCGTGCAGGGCGATGCCGTTCATGGCGGCCGCCATGCCGTGCTCGCGCACGCCGTAGTGGATGTAGCTGCCGGCGAAGCTGCCGCTCGTGACGAGCGGCTGGTCCTTGATCCGGGTGTTGTTGGAGCCCGTCAGGTCGGCGGAGCCGCCGATCAAGGCCGGCAGGGCCGGGATCAGGTGGTCGAGGGTGGCCTCGGACCACATGCGGGTGGCCTTCTTCGAGGTCGCTGTGGCCGCGGCCTGCTTGGCCGCGGCAATCGCCTCGGCGATGGCGGGAGCAGCCGCGCGGGCGGGGTGCTGCACCGCCTCGCGGACCTTGGGATCGAGGCTCATCCAGCGCTTCGTCCACGTCTCGCGCACGGCCGCGCCGCGAGACCCGGCCGCACGCCAGGCGGTGAGGGCATGCTCCGGCACCTCGAATGGCGCGGCGCTCCAGCCCAGCCGGTCGCGGGCGCCGGCGATCTCCTCCGCCCCCAGCGGCGAGCCGTGGGTGGAGGCCTTGCCCTGCTTGGTGGGGGCGCCGTAGCCAATGATGGTCTTGCAGGCGATCAGCGTCGGCTTGTCCGAGCGGCGGGCCAGCTCGATGGCGCCGGAGATCACGTCCGGGTCGTGGCCATCGACGCGCAGCGTGCTCCAGCCGGAGGCCTCGAAGCGCATGATCTGGTCGTCGGAGACGGCGAGCGAGGTGGGGCCGTCGATGGAGATCTGGTTGTCGTCGAACAGCACGACCAGCTTGTTGAGCCCGAGGTGTCCGGCGAGCGAGATCGCCTCGTGGCTGATGCCCTCCATCAGGCAGCCGTCGCCGGCGATCGCATAGGTGTAGTGGTCGACGATATCGTCGCCCAGGCGGGCATTGAGCAGGCGCTCGGCCAGCGCCATGCCGACGGCGTTGGCGAGGCCCTGGCCCAAGGGGCCGGTGGTGGTCTCGATGCCCGGCGCGTGGCCGAATTCAGGATGGCCGGCGGTCATGGAGCCGAGCTGCCGGAAGTTGCGCAGCTCCGCCATGGTCACGCCGGGATACCCGGTGAGATGGAGGAGCGCGTACAGGAGCATCGAGCCGTGGCCGGCGGACAGCACGAGGCGGTCGCGGTCGGGCCAGTCCGGCGCCGCGGCGTCGAACTTCAGGAACTGGGTGAGCAGAACCGTCGCCACATCGGCCATGCCCATGGGCATGCCGGGGTGCCCGCTTTTGGCCCGCTCCACGGCGTCCATGGCCAGCGCGCGGATGGCGTTGGCCATGTCCCGGTGCAACTGGTCGCTCTCGGTCTCGTCCTCCACCGCCTGTCTGCCTTCCTTCGGTAGCTGCCGCCCGGCTCTCCCTTGGCTCTCGGGCGTCTTGGCAAAACGTCGTGCGGTTGTCACATTCTTTTCGCCGCGCTGGCATTTAGCCGCCTCCGCCAGTTGCGTCTACAGGGGCATGCGGCGCCGATGCGCGGCCCACACGGCACGATGGGCAGCGGATGGGCGCAGCCCGGCCACAGGTGCGCGGAAGGGACCAGGGCCGCCCGCCCGGCCGGCGGATTCCGTTTGACATTGCGCCCTCCTTCCTCGCTGATAGCGCTGACTGTCCAACGGGGGATGATATTTATGTTCACGCGCAACCCTGCCACCGAGCCTGCACCGATCGAGCCGCGCAAGCCTGCAGGCTCTCCGGGCAGCGCCGTGCCGGCGGCCTCCAGGCCGTCTCCGCTCCGCTCCGGTTCGTCCGAGGGCGGCAAATCCATTATCAGCAACGACCTGAAGATCATCGGTCAGGGCCTTAAGATCATCAGCCGCGGCACGCTGCAGGTCGATGGCGAGGTCGAGGGCGACGTGGCCGGCGCCGAGGTCATCATCGGCGAGCAGGGTCGGGTGACGGGCACCGTCGCCGCCGAGCGCGTGATCGTGCGCGGCCGCACCTCGGGCGTGATCCGTGCCATGACGGTGGCGCTGCAGGCCTCGGCTCGGGTCGAGGGCGATATCCACCACATGTCGCTTGCCATCGAGCAGGGCGCCGAGTTCGACGGCCGCTGCCGCCGCCCGGCCAGCGCCGCCGAGCTCCAGGTTGACCTGGAAGGCAACGGCTAGGCCTTCCCGCAGGTATCCTCCACAGTCGTCGAAGGGGCGCCCCAACGGGTGCCCTTAAGGCGTTTCGGCGAGCGGCGCCGGGATGACGCAAGCGGAGAGCGATCTATTCGACTGGCAAAGCCGGTCGTACAAAAGGATTGCTCGGCCTCATATCACCTGGAAAGCGCTCTGGCTGGCTAACGGCGGCACCGGGCGCGCGATGCGCTCGCATGCGGAGCTTGCGCGAACGGGCGGAGCCGCCCCTCACGCCCCCACCAGATCCACCGGCAGCGAGAACGGCACCGCCTCGCTCGCCACCTCGCCGCGGCCGATGGCCTCCACGGCCTGCAGCATGCGCCCGCCGCGCCCCAGGGCCGCGTCGCCCAGCCCGATCATGAGCCGGTTCGGATAGGCTGTCGGCGAGGCCTCGCGCAGCAGCCGCGCGATCCTCGCCTCGGCCGCCTCCGGGTTCAGCGCGCACAGCGTGATGAACGCCGCGGCGGTGGAGCGGCTGATGCCGGCCCAGCAGTGGATCACCATATGGCCCTGGCGGTCCCAGGCGGTGGCGAACTCCAGCAGCTGCGCCACATGACCGGCATCGGGCGCCACCATGCCCTCCATCGGCTGGGCGATGTCATCGATATGGAGGCGCATGTGGTTGCCGGGGCTGATGGCCGCCGGCGTCTCCACCAGCACGTGGTCCTTGAGGCAGGTGACGAGGTGCGAGGCCTGATGGCTCGCCACCAGGCGCGGCACGGCGCTCAGCGGGCAGACGTGGATTCGGGGGCGGGGGAGGTCGTGCATGGCTTATTCGGGGGCAATCTAACAGCTGGCATGCGCCGCGTCCAACCTTTTGCGGGTGACGTCCGCCAAGCGTTCGATCCAGGCGCGGGCTTAGACACTCTCACAGCCGCTCATGCTGGTTTTTCCCGATGGCCCGCAAGGGCGGGCCGTGACCAGCTTGCCAGCCAGCGTGCGCGCTCGCACGTCCCACAGCCACTGCGACGCCGGGGAGCCATTGAAGCTTCGGCGAGTAGGCCCGTTCTGCATGGCACCGCTGCTCGATCCTCGCCGAGGCGACATCGAGGATGATGCATCCAGCACGAAGCGCCGGTCGCTGCTCGGCATTGCCGGCAGTCTCCTGGCAGAGATCAGCCTGCCCAAGCTGCTGACGGCTTGGCTGTTGCTCGTCGTGCTGCCGGGCATGCTTCTCGGCGTCGCCCCGCTTGTCGCCTCCGGCTGGCTGGCCACCCTCTCCGGCAAGATGCCGACGCTGCTGGACGGACTCTGGCCGCTCCTGCTGTTCGTGCTTCTCGCCGCGCTGGGCGCGATCGGCGGCCGCCCCCTCTTCCGGGCGGCGGAGCGGGGCTTCTGGTCGCTCAATGCCTTGGCCCTGCAGCCGGGCTATGCGCTCTGCCGCGAGGCGCTCCGACACCTGGCGGGGCACGTCCTGACGCCTCGGCTCGGCGCTGGAGGCCGCATGCGCCTGGGTGCCGCAACGGCGGCCGGGGCCGGGCTCATTCTTTGCGGCACCGCCCTGGGCGTGGCGGCGCTGGCGTGGCCGGCCACCCGTTGGATCGGTGGCATCTCGGACCTGGCCGCACCGCTCCAGCTGGTGGTGCCGGCCCTGGCCAACGCCGTCGTCCTCCTGTGCGGATATCTGGCGGCGGCGTCCCTGACCTGGGGGATCGCCGACGCCCTGATGGACCAGCCGCGCGATCTTGCGGCATTCGACCGGCCGCCGCGCGATGGCCGGTCGTGGCGCGTCGCGCACTTGTCGGACCTGCACGTCGTCGGCGAGCGCTACGGCTTTCGCATCGAGAGCGGGCGCTCCGGTCCACGCGGCAACGGGCGGCTGGCACGCGTGCTGGCGCGCCTCGATGCCATTCACGCCGAGCGGCCCATCGACATCGTCCTCATCACGGGCGACGCGACCGATGCCGGCAGGTCGACGGAGTGGGCCGAGCTCCTGGAGGTGCTTGCCGGTTATCCGGAGCTGGCACAACGGACCCTGCTGCTGCCGGGCAACCATGACCTCAGCATTGTGGATCGGGCCAACCCCGCCCGCCTCGATCTTCCGCTCAGCCCAGGCCTCCGGCTGCGCCAGATGCGCGCGCTCTCTGCCATCGCTGCCCTCCAGGGAGAGCGAGCTCACCTGGTCGATCCACAGACGGGACGGCTCGGCCGGACGCTCGCGGCCACCCTGGCGCCGCACCAATCCGCGATTGCGGCCTTTGCCGATACGGGGACCCCGCGCCTCTCGGCCAGGCTGGCTCGGATCTGGGCCGACGCATTTCCGATGGTGCTGCCCCCGGAGACCGAGGACGGCCTGGGCGTCGTCCTCGTCAACTCCACCGCGGAGACGCATTTCTCCTTCACCAACGCCCTGGGGCTCGTCTCGGTCGACCAGACGCAGGCACTTGCAGCCGCGGCCCGGCTGTTTCCAGAGGCGCGATGGATCGTGGCCCTGCATCACCACCTCGTCGAATACCCCACGCCCGCTGCCACCTTGTCGGAGCGGATCGGGACAGCATTGATCAACGGCACCTGGTTCGTGCGCCAGCTCCAAAAGCTGGGCGAACGCGCTGTGGCCATGCATGGACACCGCCACATCGACTGGATCGGCGAGTGCGGCAGCCTGCGCATCGTGTCCGCGCCGTCGCCCGTCATGGAGGCGGCCGACAGCGAGGCTACGTACTTCTATGTCCACACGCTGGCCGCCGGCTCCGGGGGAAGGCTCTGTCTGCTGACACCGGAGCGTGTCGACATCCTGGCGGGGAGTAGGGAAGAGGGAGTAGGGAGTAGGGGAAGCCGCACGGGCGCATATGCATCGCGGCCGAACCCTACTCCCTATTCGCTACTCCCTCATTGACGAGCGAGGCTTACAGATAGCGCCTTCACGCCATCGTGCCCGGCCTTGTATCGCTGTCCGACCGCACACCACCCCAGGAGACATCCCTTGAACCGGATCGCAAGGATCTTCCTCGCAGGCCTGCTGGCCCTGCTGCCTCTCATCATCACGATTGCGGTCACGGCCTGGCTGGTGTCTTTCGCGACCGGCTATGTGGGTCCTGGCAGCAGATTCGGCCGGCTGCTGATCTCCCTCGGCCTCAGCATCGATGCGACCTTCGTCGCGCCCTACGTGCTGGGGCTGGCCATCGTTCTCGGCCTGGTCTTTCTGCTCGGGCTCGTCGTCGAGACCCGCATCGGACCCTGGTTCGAGGCGCTCATCGGGCGGATTGTCGGGCGCGTCCCGGGCCTCTCGAACCTCTACGACCTGACCAAGCGGTTCGTTTCCATCGTCGATACGAGGGGCGGCGGCGACAGCCTCAAGAGCATGAGCCCGGTCTGGTGTCATTTCGGCGGGGAGCAGGGGGCGGCCGTTCTCGCCCTCATGCCCTCATCGGCGCCCGTCCGCATCGGGAGCGAGGAGTACCTTGGCGTCCTCATTCCGACAGCACCCGTGCCGATCGGCGGATGCCTGATCTACGTCCCCTCGCAATGGATCAGGCCTGCTGAAGGCGGAGTGGAGCATCTCATGTCAGTCTATGTGTCGATGGGCGTCACGCCGCCGCACTCGACGATGGCACCGAGCATCGGCTCGGACACATCCCGGAACTGACGGCACGTGGTGCGCCTTGGACCTGGCTGGCAAAGCTGAGCGGTCTGGCAAGCATCGAAGGCGAGCATGCGTCCGAGCCGTGCCGGAGAAGGCTCGCAGCTTTAGGCTAGAGCGTTTTCCACTCGATGTGGATCGGGCTAGAGCGCTTTCCGGTCGATGTGGATCATGCCGGGATCTATCTGCGGAACGGCGCGTCGTGCGCCTCTTTACAGAGCACTCGACGGGGATGGCGAGGGGAAGAGAGAGCCACAGCGTCCCCCCTCCCCTTGATGGGGAGGGGTCGGGGGTGGGGTGAAAGAGAGGGGAGATGGCGAGTGCAGTGGCACACCGACGCCGCAAGCGCCCGACCGTTGCGAGGCTGGAGTGAAAGGGAGAGGCATGACCGCGTTGGTTCCCCAACCCCTAGCCCCTCCCCACAAGGGGGAGGGGGACATGTCGGCGTCTGCGAGCCGGGGCGCGGCCCACCCCCGCACCAGCATGACCGATTTCGTCCGCGATCTGCACGGTCGGGCATGCGGGCGGCTCCGATCCACATCAACCGTAAAGCGCACCAGCGCGAAGCGCGTAACCCAACGCGTGGCGGCTGTGACGTGTTGGGTTACGGCCTTCGGCCCAACCCAACCTACGGTGCTCGCCCGGCCCCTCATTGCAGCAGCCCGTGCCGCAGCAGCGCGTCGGCGGCATCGCGGACGGTGGCGAACGGGAGGTCGGCGCGCTCGGCGATATCGAGGAGGGTGTGGCGGCCGTCGGAGAGGTTGAGCACCCACAGCATCGCCATGTTGCCGGCCGCGGCGTTCCTGTCGCCGCCGATGGCGCCATAGAGGCCGCGCCGTCCGAGCTGCGGCTCGCCCTTGGGCGAGGTGTTGCGGAGCGTGCGGTTGTCCTCCAGCACGGCGAGCGCCTCGGCGACCGCCCGGTAGGACGCTTCCAGGTGCGCCGGGGCGATGAAGTCGAGGTTGTCGGC
>JBAPMW010000077.1:0-3939 GCA_049278815.1 Hyphomicrobiaceae bacterium | reverse complement strand
CCCCACAAGGGGGAGGGGGACGTGCGCGCGGCGAGGCAGGTGCCCCAGCACCTTTGGCGGCTCCGCAACGGCCCGCGGCAACCGCCCGTCCTCTCGACCTTCCCGGCTTCGCCTCGGAGGTGCGCCGCTGCGCCGCCGGCGAGGCGCAGGGCTGGAGCGGCGACCGCAAGGCCTACATCAGCCGCGTCTGGCGCTCCTTGCGCGAGCAGCGCCCCGACTGGGGGCTGTCGGAGATCGAGTTCAAGGGCATGCTGGCCGAGGCGCACCGCCTGGGCCAGCTGGCGCTGGCCAATGCCGACTTGAAGGACGCCAGCAACATCAAGGACGTGCAGGACTCGGCGCTGGTCTACAAGAACGCCGTGTTCCATTTCATCCGGGTTGATGCATGATGCCGCTGCTGTCCAAGTGCTGTTCGAGCTGAGGTTTCATGCGCCACGAGGCCCATATTGCGCCGCTTGCCGATCGCCTGTCCGCGGCCTTCGAGCATTCCATCACCTGGGAGGACGACATCTGGCGGGCCGACCCGGTGGATGTCGAGCTGGTGCACGCCAACGCACGCCGCAAGTACGCCGACCTCCTGGATGCGGTCACGGCCACCACCGGCGCGTCGGTGCAGGCCCGCATCCTGCTGTTCCACGGGCAATCCGGCGCCGGCAAGACGCACCTCATCCGGGCGCTGCGCACTGTCGGACACCGCAGCGGAAAGGCGTACTTCGGCTACGCCCAGATGACGCCGGACGTGGCCAACTACGCCGACTACTACCTGCGCCGGCTGATCGCCTCGCTGGAGAGGCCCTACGACCCCGACCACGGCGGGGGGAGCGGCCTGGCGCGGCTCGCCAAGCGCATGGCCGGCGATGCCGAGGTGGTCGAGGCCGCGGCCGTCGACAAGCTGCGGGACGGCAAGCTGGGCGATGCCGCGCTCGCCAAGCTCGTGCTTTCCCTCGCCGACCAGATCGTGGCGGCCCCCAAGTTTGCCGGTCAGGGCCTCGACGTGAACGTCGTGCGGGCGCTGCTCTACATGCAACGCTCCGACCCGCGCATCGACCAGCGCGTGCGGCAGTATCTCTACGGGCAGAAGCTGGGCGAGCTGTCGCACGAGGCGGTGGCCGCGCTCGACCCCCACCCCGGCGAGGGCCGCGCCTTCGACATCGTCGAGTCGATCGGCCGCCTGGTGTGGGCGGTGGACCGCGCCGCGCTGGTGTTCGCCATCGACCAGGTCGAGGACCTGCGCTTCTTCGACGACTATCAGGAGCGCTTCCAGAGGGCGGTGCGCGACCTCATCCAGATCGCCAACCGGGTGCCCACCTCCATCGTGCTCATCTCGTGCCTGGCGGATTTCTACGGCAAGGCGCGCGAGGTGCTCACCCAGTCCTACATCGACCGTATCGAGAAGGCCGGGCCGGTGCCGCTGATCGAGACGCGCACCGCCGAGGAGGCGCGGCTGATCATCGCCAAGCGCTTGGCTCAGGACGAGCGCAGCGCCGGCGGCGACCCGACGCTCTATCTGGGCCCCCAGTTCTTCGAGGAGTTCGGAGGGCTCTCGACCCGCCGCATCCTGGAGCTGGCGCAGAAGCGCATGCGCGAGCAGGAGGGCGACGCACCGGAGGAGCCCCCCCCAAGGCAGGGCGGCTTCATCTCGACGCTGGCCGCGGCCCTGGGCTTCGGTGGCAGCGGGCAGGAGGAGGCCGCAGAGGCCTCCGGGCCGCCGTCCCCCATGGAGTACCGCGAGCACTGGGAGCGCTTCGTCGCCCAGTCGGAGGCCGAGATCCCGAGCGACGACCAGGGTCTGTGCGATGCGCTCGCCGGCGCGCTCACGCTCGCCCGGCAGGAGTGGGGCGATGCGCTCGATGTGTCGGTGCGGCGTCCGGGCCAGGCCGACGACATGCCCGCGCTCGATCTCACGCTGCTGCATGCGGCCGGCCGCCGGACGGAGGCCCGCATCTTCCTGTGCAACCGGCCGGCCCAGGGCGGCGGGCTCAAGCGCCAGATCGACCGCGTCCTCGCCGCCATGAGCGACAAGCCGGGCGACAAGGCCAGCTTCATGCTGCGCGCGAGCGACTTTCCGCCCAACAGGAAGAACCAGACCGCGGTGGCCTTCCGCAAGTTCCGCGAGAAGGGGGGCCGCTCGCTGCTGGTGCCGATTCCGGACTGGGAGCGCATGATCATGGTGCGCGAGTTCCACGCCCAGCACCGCCACGACCCGGGCTTTGCCGACTGGTTCCAGCGCACCAGGCTGCTGTCCGCGATTCCCTGCGTAGCGCAGCTGTTGCGGCTCGATCTGCTCGGCCACAACCTCCGCTCCGGCGCGCCAGGCGCACAGGCGCAGGCGACGGAGGAGACGGAGGTGCCGATAGCGGCCAATCCCGCCGTCGCCGGCCCGCATGGCGCCGACTGGACCGGTTGGGGCAGCGCGGCTGCCGATCCCAAGGAGGAGGAGGACCTGCCGCTTTCCGTGCTGCTCGACGAGACGGGGGACGGCGCGAACAGCATCCTCGCCGGTCGCGCCTTGCGCTCTAACCGCTCCATCACGCTCAACAAGGACGTGCTGAAGCGCCACTCGGCCGTGCTCGGCGGCTCGGGCTCCGGCAAGACCACGCTCGCCTTGTGCATCATCGAGCAGCTGCTCTTGAAGGGCATCCCGGCGGTGCTGCTCGACCGCAAGGGCGACCTGTGCTCCTACGCCAATCCCGACGTCTGGCGCGCCCACGAGGGCGAGTACGGCGAGCGGCGCGGCGAGCGCGAGCGGCTGGCGGACTCCATCGACGTGGCGGTCTACACGCCCGGGCGCGCCTCCGGGCGGCCGATCTCCATCACGCTGCTGCCCAACGGCATCAACGAGCTGCCCGAGCAGGAGCAGCAGCTGCTCGCCAATCTCTCGGCGGCGGCGCTCGGCGACATGCTGCATCTCAAGAACTCGGCCACGCACCAGAAGCAGTCGGGCACGCTGTCGGTCGCGCTCCGCATCCTCGGCTTTCGCTCCAGCAAGGAGGTTACGCTCAACGACCTGATCGCGCTTCTGGAGGACGAGGACCCGGAGCTGACCGAGCTGACCCAGCGCATGGATCCGTCGGGCCGCATCCGGCGCGATCTGGTGGCCCAGCTCGACAGCCTCCGCCACCGCAACTCGGCCCTGTTCGAGGGCGGCGGCGAATCGCTGCGCATGGAGGCGCTGCTCGGCCGGGGCCGCTGGGCGCGCAACGACAACCGCACGCGGCTGTCCATCATCTACACGGGCTTCCTGGGCGACAACGAGAACATCCTGTTCTGGGTCGCGCAGTTCCTGTCGGAGGCGCTGCGCTTCTGCCAGCGCAACCCCAACGACGAGCTGCAGGCCGTCGTCATGTTCGACGAGGCCGACCTCTACATCCCCGCCAACGCCAAGCCGGCCACGGCCGAGCCCTTGCAGAGCCTCTTGAAGCGCGCCCGCTCGGCCGGCCTCGGCATCATGCTGGCCACGCAGTCGCCGGGCGACCTGGATTACAAGTCGCGCGACCAGATCACCTCCTGGTTCATCGGCCGCGTGCGCGAGGATACCGCCTTGCGCAAGCTGCGCGCCGCCTTCCAGAGCGAATCCGGCCTCGACCCGGCCGCGGTGCTGCCGCACCAGACCGTGGGCGAGTTCCACCTGGTGCAGGAAGGCCTGGTGCGCCCCATGCGCGCCCAGCGCTCGCTCATCTCCGCCGAGCAGGTCCCCTTCGACCGCATCGAGCAGCTCGCCCGCGAGACCAAGGGCCAGGACGAGAAGCAGCTCAGGCTGTTCGGGTGAAGGGGTCGGACCCTGCGGGCTACGGCATTCACACAAGTTGACTCGTTGCTGTCGCTTGAATTCGCAAATCGTGCGATGCCTGTGATGCTGTTATGGCACTTTTAATTTGAGTGCGCCGGGAGACCGGCAGGGAGCAGGGGGTGGAAGTCCTCCACGATGAAAGGTGTAGC
>JBAPMW010000076.1:0-7680 GCA_049278815.1 Hyphomicrobiaceae bacterium | reverse complement strand
TGCTGTCATGCAGCGCATCGAGCACGGCGAGATAGCTCTCCCCCGGCACGCAATACACCCGGTCCACGCCATGCGCGGCAAGGCAATCGACAATGAGGTCGGCGGCGCGGCGCGGCATGGGTGTCTCTTGGGCTCGTGCGGTGGTGATTTCTGTTGGAGGCGCCATCGAAGCATGATCCGGCTGCTGCTGTCATCTTGCGCCTGCTTTCTTCTCCCGAAGCGGGTGAGCGGGGATCGGGGAGAGCGATCTATCAGCAATCGCGGTTGATGATAGGGAAAGTTCCCATTATGTTCTGCCGCTTGTCACGCTAAGCTTCGCTGTCTTGGGGGGCGATTCGACGTGAAATTGAACAGACAGCAGCAGGCGCAGCTGGAGCTCGACGTTGCGTCCACCCTCTGGCTGCCGAAGGGTGAGAAAGGATCTGTCCGCAGGGGCGGGGCACGCGCCAAGCGATTGCGGCATGACCTTCAATTTGCCGCCTCCGGACCTGCAAGTGAGCTTCGCCTTGAAGCTCGCCGAGGCCCGGGCACTGATTCTGCAGGATGCGCTGAAGAATACTGTCCGGCGGTTAGACATCCTGGACCTGGACAAGCAGTTGGCCACGTGCGCGCCCAAGGCTGGGCTTTCCGTCCTCGCTGCTCACGGCCTACGGGGGGAGCTGGTCTTCCCGGTTCCCCTCATTCTCGAGAGCAATCCGCGGCTATTGGCCTACTATCGGCTCTTGTACGGCTACAGCCAGGAACTGTTCTATACGGCGACGACCGGAATGGGTCGCTTCAAGGCAATGGAGGAGCGGGGGGCCATTGCACCAAAGAACGTACCGGATCTATGGCCCATGTGCAGGCATCTCGGGTCCATTGGCAGCATGCTATTAGCCGGGGTGGGATCCGCTTCGATCTCCGATCACTTCCTTGACGACCTCACCTTGCTGACAATCGGCCCGCAATGGCGCGGCAGCGCCAATGTGGATATCGGCACGGAGGGTATCGATATCGCGTTCGGAATTGTTCGGGAGATTGTGAAATCCGGCATCCTGTCTGAAGTTGCGAGCCGCCTGGAGCTGAAGAACGCTGCCAATCGCTCGGTTCTTGTCGAGATTGCCGCCGATCCGGACATCAAAATACAAGAGGTCATGACATCCGGCGCTCTGCGTCAACTGATTGCGATTGAAGTCAAAGGTGGTCGAGACTTCTCCAACATTCATAACCGAGTCGGGGAGGCGGAGAAGAGCCATCAGAAAGCCCGTGCCGCCGGATTTACGGAATGTTGGACGATTATCAACGTAGACCGCACCAATCTTGAGCAGGCGAGACAGGAGAGTCCGTCAACGAATCGATTCTATCGGCTTTCCGATCTCCTGGACCAAGCCTCCGAGGGCTATAAGGATTTTCAGGATCGCATTCAGGCCCTGACGGGCATTGCGTCCTCTTAGCGAAATGTCGCGCGCCACTGGACGGACCACCGCAATCCGCTCCCCCGGCGCACAGCAACCTCACCGCGGCGGACGGCGTTTCGGCGGGGTTGGAGGTGCATCGGCGGTGCCGGCGCCCGGGGCCTTGCTGGCGGTGGCGGTCTTGGGCTGGGAGCAGCCGGTGAGCCAGATGTCGAAGACGGCGTGCACCAGGGGGTTGAGGCCGGGGCTCTCGGCGAACATCCAGCCGGAGAAGATGCGCTTCTCCGAGCCGTCGAAAAGGACCTCGTCCACCTCCACGAACGTGGACGTGCGCGGGGGCTCGCTGGGATCGCTGGTGATGCAGATGCGCGGCGTGATCTTGAGAGAGCGGAACGTCTCGGTCTTGTTCAGGGCGATGCGCAGCTGCTTGACCCCCGCCGATACCTTGTCCAGGGCGGCGAAGTTGGCCGTGGCGTTCTCGATGCGCTCGGCCTGCGCCGGGGCACCGGCCAGGGCTGCCAGCCCCGCCACAAGCAGCAGCACCGCACCATAGCTACTCCAGCCTGCGCTCCGCAGAACCTGCATTGCCAACACGCCCATCCAATAGGCCGTCGATGAGACGGCGCGGGTAGCCCCGCAAGGTGCCCGAGACATCGGCGCCAATGTGGCAGCCCCGCCTAGCCTTCGGTCGCTGGCGCCTCAGCGCCCCGCCGGGCCCTTGCCCGGAGGCTGCCAAGCCTGATAGTCGCCTGTGGCGGCGGGCCGCTTGCCGCTCGCCAGAATGCTGCCGGGCGGGCGGTATGCGCCAGCGGTGCCCGTCATATTCATGCGGTGCGTCTTCTCCCACGGCCGCGGCGTATAGTCTTCCTCGGTCGGGGGGGTATCCACCATGTAATGCAGCCACCCGTGCCACTCGGGCGGCACCTTCGAGGCCTCCGCCAGGTTCATGTAGATCACCCAGCGGCGCGGCACGTCCAGCGGCCCCACGCCCTTGCTCTGCACGTAGTAGCGGTTGCCCTCGCTGTCGGTCCCGACCAGCTTGCCCCTGAACGCTGTATAGATCCGGTTGGACCAGGAGTTCCCACCCCACCAGCTGAAGATCTCGCTGAAGATGCTCATGCTTCCTGCACGACTCGACGCTTCGGCCCCTGCGCATCGGCTTATCGCATCGCCGTCGCCCCCTGTCCACGCCTGCCCACAGAGGCATAACGGCCACACTCGCACGGGTTTGGAATCGGCTTAGCGATTTGGGCGAAGCGGACGCGAGCCGCCCGGACTGGCGCTCTCCTCAGCAGGACACAAGATCTGCTCTAGATGGGAGCCGAATGAGCGGAAAATCGTGCGTCTCGCCTATATCTAGTATGTCGTCCGTTTGGCACCTACAAGATGACGGTGCCTCCGAATCGTCATACTGTCGCCGTCATGGGCGCCGGCCGACCGGTCCAAGCGCTCTTCAAAGAAATGGGATTGCCTCGCCGACGAACGCCAGTTCGAGGGATGAAATAGGAACGGCGTCTGCTCGGTGACGGAGATGATGGCTCGCCGGACGGGCGTGAGTGGTTTTGTGCTCAGAGTGGAGGCGAGGTCCTCGTAGTTAGATCGAGGGCTAGTAGCAGTTGCGTTGGTGTACCGGGAAAGCATCAGCGCGCGTCGTCGTTCTGCGTTTCACGCGCCCAACTTTAGAATCGGGGGCAAGAAATGCAGATCAAACGTCGCTTCACCACGGCCGGCAAGTCGCCTTACGAGAAGATCCCGTTCCGCCGCGCGACCTCGGAGATCAAGAATCCCGACGGCTCTGTCGTCTTCCGTCTGGAGGGTTTCCTGGTCCCTGAGCATTGGAGCCAGGTTGCGGCCGACATTCTGGCGCAGAAATACTTCCGCAAGGCCGGCGTGCCGGCCCGCCTGAAGCGGACCGAGGAGACGCAGGTTCCGTCCTGGCTGTGGCGCTCCGTGCCCGACGAGCGCCGCCTGGCCGAGCTGCCGCAGAAGGAGCGCGCCGGCGGCGAGACCGATGCGCGACAGGTGTTCGACCGGCTCGCGGGCACCTGGACCTACTGGGGCTGGCAGGGCGGCTACTTCACCAGCGAGGACGACGCCCGCGCCTTCTACGACGAGCACCGCTACATGCTCGCCATGCAGATGGGCGCCCCCAACAGCCCGCAGTGGTTCAACACCGGTCTGCACTGGGCCTATGGCATCGACGGACCAGGCCAGGGCCACTGGTGTGCCGATCACCACACCGGGGAGCTGAGCCCGTCCCAGTCGGCCTATGAGCGGCCGCAGCCGCATGCCTGCTTCATCCAGTCCATCGAGGACGATCTCGTCAACGAGAACGGGATCATGGACCTGTGGGTGCGCGAGGCGCGCCTCTTCAAGTACGGCTCCGGCACCGGCACCAACTTCTCCAGGCTCCGGTCTGAGAACGAGAAGCTGTCGGGCGGCGGCAAGTCGTCGGGCCTGATGAGCTTCCTGAGGATCGGCGACCGCGCTGCGGGCGCCATCAAGTCTGGCGGCACCACGCGGCGCGCGGCCAAGATGGTGGTGGTGGATGTCGACCACCCCGACATCGAGGCCTACGTCGACTGGAAGGTGAAGGAGGAGCAGAAGGTCGCCGCACTGGTGACCGGCTCCAAGATCTGCCAGCGCCGCCTCAAGGCCATCATGAAGGCCTGCGTCAACTGCGAGGCCGAGGACGAGGCCTGCTTCGAGCCGGCGAAGAACCCGGCGTTGAAGCGCGCCATCAAGGAGGCGCGGCGCGACCTGGTGCCCGACAACTACATCCGCAGGGTGATCCAGTTCGCGCGCCAGGGCTACAAGGACATCGACTTCCCCGCCTACGACACCGACTGGGACAGCGAGGCGTATCTGACCGTCGCCGGGCAGAACTCCAACAACTCGGTGCGCGTCACGGACGAGTTCCTGAACGCGGTGATGGCCGACGGGGACTGGGCACTGACGGCCCGGCTGGACGGCCGCACCGTGAAGACCGTGAAGGCGCGCGACCTGTGGGAGAGGATCGGCTTCGCGGCATGGGCCTCGGCCGATCCGGGCATCCAGTTCCACACCACCATCAACGACTGGCACACCTGCCCGCAGGCCGGGCCGATCCGGGCGTCGAACCCGTGCTCGGAGTACATGTTCATCGACGACACCGCCTGCAATCTTGCCTCGCTGAACCTGATGATGTTCCGGGGCTCGGACAAGCACTTCGATGTCGCCGCCTTCGAGCACGCCTGCCGGCTGTGGACCATCGTGCTCGAGATCTCGGTCATGATGGCGCAGTTCCCATCGCGCAAGATCGCCGAGCTGTCCTACCGCTACCGCACGCTGGGCCTTGGCTTCGCCAACATCGGTGGCTGTCTGATGGCATCCGGCATCCCCTACGACAGCCCCGAGGGCCGCGCCATCTGCGGCGCCATCTCGGCCATCATGACCGGCGTCGCCTACGCCACCTCGGCCGAGATGGCCAGGGAGCTCGGACCCTTCGCCGGCTACGAGCCGAACGCCGCCCACATGCTGCGCGTCGTCCGCAACCACCGCCGCGCGGCCTACGGCTTCAAGGAGGGCTACGAGAAGCTCGCCACCGCCCCGGTGCCGCTCGACGCCGCCGCCTGCCCCGACGACGGCCTGGTTGCCGCCGCCCGGCGCGTCTGGGATACCGCCATCGCGCTTGGCCAGGAGCACGGCTATCGCAACGCCCAGGCCACCGTGATCGCGCCCACGGGCACCATCGGCCTGGTGATGGACTGCGATACCACCGGCATCGAGCCCGACTTTGCGCTCGTGAAGTTCAAGAAGCTGGCCGGCGGCGGCTACTTCAAGATCATCAACCAGTCGGTGCCGGAGGCGTTGCACGGGCTCGGCTACCGCGAGGCCGAGATCGCCGAGATCGAGGCCTACGCCGTGGGCCACGGCTCGCTGGCGCAGGCGCCCGTCATCAACCACGCCACCCTCAGGGCCAGAGGCTTCACCGAGGAGGCGCTGAAGAAGCTCGACGATGCACTCAAGACCGCGTTCGACATCTCGTTCGTGTTCAACCGCTGGACCCTCGGTGAGGATTTCCTCACCGGCACGTTGAGGGTGCCGGCGGAGAAGCTCAACGAGCCGGGCTTCGACCTGCTCTCCCACCTGGGCTTCTCCAAGCCGGACATCGAGGCCGCCAACGAGCACGCCTGCGGGGCCATGACGCTGGAAGGCGCGCCGCACCTCGACGAGCAGCACCTGGCCGTCTTCGACTGCGCCAGCCCCTGCGGCCGCAGGGGCAAGCGCTACCTGTCGGTGGAGAGCCACATCCGCATGCTGGCGGCGTCGCAGCCGTTCATCTCGGGTGCCATCTCCAAGACCATCAACATGCCGAACGAGGCGACGGTGGAGGATTGCAAGGGCGCCTACATGCTCTCCTGGCGCCTCGCTCTCAAGGCCAACGCGCTCTACCGCGACGGCTCCAAGCTCAGCCAGCCGCTGAACGCGCAGCTGCTTGCCGCCGACGAGGACGAGCAGGAGGAAGTGGCGGCCGAGCTTGCGGCCGACAAGCCGATGGCCGCGCGCGCGACGGCGGCGGCCGAGCGGATCGTGGAGCGCATCATCGAGCGCAAGCGCGAGCGCGAGAAGCTGCCCAATCGGCGCAAGAGCTATACCCAGAAGGCGACCGTGGGTGGGCACAAGGTGTACCTCCACACCGGCGAGTACGAGGACGGCCGGCTCGGGGAGATCTTCATCGACATGCACAAGGAGGGCGCCGCCTTCCGCTCGTTGATGAACAACTTCGCCATCGCGATATCGCTTGGGCTTCAGTACGGCGTGCCGCTGGAGGAGTACGTCGACGCCTTCACCTTCACGCGCTTCGAGCCGGCGGGGCTCGTGCAGGGCAACGACACCATCAAGAACGCCACCTCGATCCTCGACTACATCTTCCGCGAGCTGGCGGTCTCCTACCTCGCCCGCAACGATCTCGCCCACGTCGACCTGAGCGAGGTCGCCAACACCGGCCTCGGCTCGTCCGACGAGGCGCTGGAGGAGGATCGCCCCCCGCCGCCGGCGGCGGCCAAGTATCTGTCGCGCGGCCTGTTGCGTGGTCAGGAGAGCCGGGTGCTCGCCCTGCGCTCGACCGGCAACGCCGCGGTGGCCGAGGAGGCCGAGGCCATGGAGGCAGTCATGGGGCCAGTCATGGGGCCGGTGGCCGCTCTGCAGCGCGACGTGACCACCGCCTTCGCCTCGGAGCGGGTGCGGATGGACACGGCGGTTGCCACCCTGACGGCGTTGCAGCACGAGCTGCACACCCATCAGCATGCGCCCGCCGCCGCGCCGCGAGCCGACGCCTCCGTCACGGAGATCGCGCGCCAGCTGGTCGATCAGCTCGACGCCCGCGCCAAGGCCCGCCTCGTCAAGGACAACCTGGCGGCCGATCGCAGGGCGGAGGCCCGCGTCAAGGGCTACGAGGGCGAGAGCTGCCAGGAGTGCGGCAACTTCACCCTGGTTCGCAACGGCACCTGCCTCAAGTGCGACACCTGCGGCTCGACGAGCGGGTGCAGCTGACGGCCAAGATGGGGTCAGACCCTGCGGGTCTGACCCCATGGCACGACCGGCGCAATGGCATCGTTACGTCTCCTCCTATAGAGAACTCTTTCCTTCCGCATAGAGTAGAGTCCCACCCTGGGTGGGGACGCCAAGGAGCTTGGCGCGTTCGCCGGCTCCAGGGTCAACGCCTCGCGTCAAGGGCTACGAGGGCGAGAGTCGCGAGGAGTGCCAGGAGTGAATGACTGGCACGATCGGATGTGGTGCCATCGGGTCAGACCCGCAGGGTCTGACCCCAGTCACCCTTGAGGTCACCAGATGCTCCCTGCCGACGACCGGCTCAGGATCTGCTTCGCACACGCCGCCTACCGCATGGGCGAGCGCTTTGCCTTGCGCAACTCCGGCATCGCCCACCTGGAGGTGCGGACGCCTGAGGAGCTGGGGCGTGCGCTGCCGGAGGCCGACGTGCTGGTCGTCTCCATGCTGTGGCGCAACGAGCTGGCCGACGTCGCCGGCAAGCTCAGATTCATCCAGTCGATCAGCGCCGGCACCGACCAGTACGACAAGGCCCTGCTGCGCCAGCGCGGCATCCGCCTGGCCAGCGCCGCCGGGGTCAACGCCGGGGCCGTGGCCGAGCATGCCATGGCGCTGATCCTGGCGCTCAGCCGGCGCCTGCCCGAGGCGCGCGACAACCAGCGCGCCGGGCATTGGCGCGGCATGATCGGCGATCTCGCCCGGCGCGAGGACCAGCTGACGGGCAAGACCCTGCTGG
>JBAPMW010000075.1:0-4833 GCA_049278815.1 Hyphomicrobiaceae bacterium | reverse complement strand
GCTCCGCGCCATGATGCCGTGGATCAGGGAGCGGGCGCTGGTGGACAAGAGCCGGAATTAGGCTGCGCTGGGGTCGATGGGGTCGGACCCTGCGGGCTACGGTATTCACACAAGTGAGTCGCGCGTCTGAGCAATTCTGCAATTGCGCACCGTGACGTCCGTATGACTCTCGTGCCCCCAACACCTGATTCGGCGGCGGGGACGCAAGCAGAGCTGCAGCTTTGGAGATGTCCGGCTCGATCGGCGCGGCGACATCATAACGGAGCAGATCGTGGCCCGCGTGGCGCTGCGCGCGAGCCGCGTCAGGCTCGCCAAGCCCGGCGCTATTGAAACTATAATGCTGTGTGTTATATTTCATTGGCAGAGAAGGGAAGCGTGCGGGTCTTCAAGACCAGGTGGTTCGTGCGCTTCGCTCGCAAGGAGCGAATCGCGGACCGTGCTCTCCGCGATGCGGTCGATCATGCGACCGCGGCTCGGTCGACGCGGACCTCGGTGCCGGATTGATCAAGCAGCGCATGGCGCGCTCAGGACAAGGCAAGTCGGGTGGCTACCGCACAATCATTGTCTATCGGACGAGCAAGCGGGCGATCTTCGTCTATGGATTTGCCAAGAGCGCCAAAGCAAACCTGGAGCCCGATGAGCCGGAAGGCTACCGCGAGCTGGCAACTCTATATCTCGCCAGGAGCGAGAAGGACATGGAGCGGTATGTTGCCGAAGGCGCGCTGGTTGAGGTGACGGATGACGAAGAGGACAAAGGCGACTAAGCTGCGCCCCGTGCATCGAAGCGAGGCGCTGGCGGCATTGCACGAGGCGGCCGGCGATCTGTACAAGGCCGGCGGCATGGACAAGCTCACCATGCGCCGGTTCGATCTCCTGTGCCTGACCCAGGTCGAGGAGCTCAGCGCCCGCGAGATTCAGGCTTTGCGTGAGCAGGCCGGCGTCAGCCAGGGGGTCTTCGCCCGCGTGCTCAATGTGAAGCCCGGGCTGATCAGCCAATGGGAGCGCGGCGAGCGTCGCCCGTCAGGGCCGTCGCTGAAGCTGCTCTCGCTAATCAAGGCCAAGGGCTTCGAGGCCGTCGTTTGAGGACGCTGCAGTCGCCTGCGGCCGTCTGGCCATTGGCAAGCTGCTTGTATAGAAGACCGGAGCGCGCGTCGTGGGAGGATCGGCGCGTCGGCTCTGGGGATTGGGATGGCATGCCTATTCCCTTTGATCCGGGTTGGAAAACACTGCAATATAAGCAGCATGCCTCGTTTGCCGGCCGGACGCAAGCGCATCTAAGGCTCTGGGCTGCCTATGGTTTCTTGGGCGCCGGATCAAGCGGCATTGGCATGCTATAAAAAGCTGTACGGATCCGCCATACATACACACGCGCCTTGTCTTTCGCGTGCAGGGTTCGATCAGCAAGCAGGCGTACACCAATTTATCGTCGCTGATATCTCAGCTGCAGCCGCGGGACAGACCAGACCCGCAGGGTCCAGCCTCAAGCGGCCTTTCCGTCTGCGGTCCTCCTCATGCGCCGTCCGGTTATTCGCGACCGCGCGCGCGTGGGGGTAAGCTTCAGCCCAAGTGCGCGCATGACCTTGGCGATGGTCGCGAACTCCGGGTTGCCCTTGCCGCTCAGCGCGCGGTAGAGCGCGGGCCGGCTCATGCCGATATCCTGGGCGAGCTTCGACATGTTGCGGGCGCGTGCAACGGTGCCAAGCGCCTGCGCGATGAAAGCAGGGTCCTCCGTCTCGAAGGCGGCGGCGATGTATTCCTCGACGGCGTCCTCGGTATCGAGAAACTCGGCGGCATCGAAAGGTGCGGTCTTGAGCGCCATTCTTGCGTTACTCCTTGTGCTCCTTGGCAAGAGCCTTTGCCTTGGCGATATCGCGGTTCTGCGTTCTCTTGTCGCCGCCGCACAGGAGGACGATGACTGTGCTCCTCCGCTGGATGAAATAGACCCGGTAGCCGGGGTCGTACTTGATACGCATCTCGCTTACACCGTCTCCAACAGGCTTCACATCGCCGAAGTTGCCATCCTCCATTCGCTCGATACGAACGATGATCCGGGCAGCCGCCCGGCGATCTTTGAGGTCTGTCAGCCAATCACGAAAACGTCACTGCGGATCACCGGGAACGTGCGCATCTATGTACTCCATAGGGTACATATCGTCAATGCGTGAAACCTCTTCCGTTGCGAGGCGACTACAAGAAGCTGTACGGATCGACATCGACCGTCAGCCGCAGGTCCGACGGCGGCTTGGGCATTGTTGCCAGCCACGCCCTGAGGTAGCCCTGCAAATCCAGCTCGCGCGGTGCCTTGACCAGCAGCCGCCAGCGGTGGCGGCCGCGTACCACGGCGATGGGGGCCTCGGCGGGGCCCAGCACCTCGATGCGGGGCGCGGGCGGGGCGTGGCGGCGGACGTCGCGGGCGAAGAGCTCGGCCAGGTCCTTGGTGCGGGCGGAGACGATGAGCGCGGCGAGGCGGCCGAAGGGCGGCAGCATCCCGGCCTGGCGGTGGCGGATCTCGCTTGCCAGGAACGCCTCGCGGTCGCCGGTGACGATCGCGCGCATCACCGGGTGCTCGGGGTTGTAGCTCTGAACGAGGCCGCGGCCCTTGACGAGCATGCGGCCGGCGCGGCCCGTCACCTGGTGCAGGAGCTGGAATGAGCGCTCGGCGGCGCGCGGGTCGGCGCTGCCCAGCCCCAGGTCGCCATCGACGATGCCGACGGTGGTGAGGCCGGGGAAGTTGTGGCCCTTGGCCACCATCTGCGTGCCGACGATGATGTCGGCCTCGCCGGACTCGATCCGCTTGATGATCTCGCGCATCTCGACCAGCGACGGCACGAGATCCGACGACAGCAGCGCCAGCCGGGCGGCGGGGAAGCGCTCGGCCACCTCCTCGGCGATGCGCTCCACGCCGGGACCGCAGGCGACGAGCGAATCCGCCGCGCCGCACTTGGGGCATTTGGCCGGCGGCGGCAGCGAGAAACCGCAGTGGTGGCAGTTGAGGCGGCTGCGGTAGCGGTGCTCCACCAGCCAGGCCGTGCACTGCGGGCAGTCGAAGCGGTGGCCGCAGGAGCGGCACAAGGTAAGGGGCGCGTAGCCGCGGCGGTTGAGGAAGAGCAGCGCCTGCTGGCCCTCGCCCAGGGTCTCGTGGATGGCGCTCACCAGCTGCGGCGAGAGCCATTTGCCGGGCTCGGGGGAGGCCTTGCGCATGTCGATGGCGGTGACGGGAGGCAACTCCACGCCCGAGTAGCGGGCGGGGAGGACGAGGCTGCGATAGCGCCCCGTGCGGGCGTTGACGTGGGTCTCGATGGAGGGCGTGGCCGAGGACAGCACGACAGGCAGCTTGCCCAGGCTGGCGCGGGCGACGGCCATGTCGCGTGCCTGGTAGTGCACGCGATCCTCCTGCTTGAACGAGCCGTCGTGCTCCTCGTCCACCACGATGAGGCCGAGATTCGCGTACGGCAGGAACAGCGCCGAGCGGGCGCCCACCACCACGCGCGCCTCGCCGCTGGCGGCAGCCCGCCAGGCGCGCGCCCGCTCCGAGGCCGACAGCGCGGAGTGCCACTCCACCGGCAGGCAGCCGAAACGGGCCTTGAAGCGGTCCATGAACTGGCTGGTAAGCGCGATCTCCGGCAGCATGATGAGCGCCTGCACGCCCCGCTCCAGGGCGCGGGCCACCGCCTCGAAGTAGACCTCGGTCTTGCCCGAGCCGGTAACGCCATCGATCAGCGTCACCGAGAAGCCGCCCTCGGCCGACGCGCGGAGCGCGTGGGCAGCCTCGCTCTGCGCGTCCGTCAGCTCCACCTTGGCGTGGGCGGGATTGGGGGTCGCGAAGCGCTTCTCGGGAATCGCCACCGCGACCAGCACGCCGGCCTCGATCAGGCCATCGATCACGGCGTTGGAGCACTTGGCCTCGGCCGCCAACGTGGCCTTGGCCCGCACCTGGCCGTCGGTCGCGATCTTCACCGCGCGCTGGCGCGCCGGCGTCATGCGCGGCGGCTCGGCCGCACCGGCGTTGTACTGCACGCCGAAGCGGGGCTTCTGGGGCTCGAATACGGCGGGCGCCCCCATCGTCATGCGCACCACCATGCCGAGCGGCGACAACGTGTAGCGCGCCACCCACTCGGCGAAGCGCAGGGAGAGGAGTGGGAGCGGCGGGACCTCGGGGAGGCAGATGGCGATGGCCTTGAGCTTCTTGTCCGGCACCGGCTTGCCCTGCTCGCCGAAGTGGCGGTCCCAAACGACGCCGAGGCGGGTCTGGGGACCGAACGGGACCAGGACGAAGGCGCCGGGCGAGGCCTCCAGCCCCATGGGCAGCAGGTAGTCGTAGGTCTGGTCGAGCGCCACCGGCAGCAGCACGGGCACGCGCGCGCCGGACAGCGGCGCGTGCGGGGGATCTTCATCGAACTGGGCGAGCAGGCTTTCCAAAGCAGGGCCTCGCCACTAGAAGCACCGGAGAGAATCGAGGGACGAGCCGCAGCTTAGCCCAGAAGTGTGGGCGAACGTAGGGCGAACACAACCGCGCTCGACGCCACACATCAGCAAGGAGGAACAGCCGTGAAGTTCTTCGTCGATACGGCGGATGTGGCCGAGATCAAGGAGCTGGCGGCGACCGGGCTCCTCGACGGCGTGACGACCAACCCCTCGCTGGTGGCCAAGGCGAAGGGCGACTTCAAGGCCATCATCGCCGAGATCTGCGAGCTCGTGCCGGGGCCGGTCAGTGCCGAGGTGGCGGCGACAGACCTCGACGGCATGCTGAAGGAGGGCCGCACCCTGGCCAAGATCGCCCAGAACGTGACGATCAAGGTGCCGCTCACCTGGGACGGCCTCAAGGCCTGCCGG
>JBAPMW010000074.1:0-2825 GCA_049278815.1 Hyphomicrobiaceae bacterium | reverse complement strand
CGGACGCGCGCAGCAACCGCGACCTGCGACAGCTCGTGGACCGGGTGCGCGCCGGCCCCCTTTCGCGAGCGGCCCCGCCGCCAAGCCGCGTGCTCGTGCGCCGCGCGGAGAAGGGCGCACCCGCTTGCAGACGACGCAAGGGTTGAAGACGCCCTCACGCGATGCTGAAAAATTCGATCTGCATAGTCCATTTGGATGATGCGGACAGCCGGGCGGGCGCAGCATGGTCTGCATCAGCGGTCCATCAAGCCCAAGGTGAAGACGAAGCCTCATCTCAAGGGCTTTCTCGCCAGCGTGACATGCCGGCCGTAAGCAGGAAAGGCAACGCCACGAAGGGTTGCGCATTGCGTTGCGCGGCGTACCACGCTAAGGAAATTGCCGGAGCTTGGAACAAAGCGTCAACCCGGTCGAACATGTAAAACTTTTCGGAAAACATGTAAAGCTGGGAGGTGGGCGGAGTTCCTAAGTTCTTGTTTTCTCTGGTGTCGGGGCATAGCTCAGCCTGGTAGAGCACCTGCTTTGGGAGCAGGGGGCCGGGGGTTCGAATCCCTCTGCCCCGACCAATATTTAACCTCGAATCTGAGTACCGATGCGTCATGGGTCGTCGGGGGCCGCCGGCCCCACCCTCCACCTTCAACCCGGCAGCGGAAGGTGTGAGAAAAGCGTCATGCCCCGTTACACTGGCTTCGCGCTGCGCTTGACCACCCTACCGCATCCGCTTCGTCACCTCGACGATGCCGTTGTCGCCGTCCACCTTCACCCAGTCGCCATCCTCAATCACGTCGAGCGGGTCGCGGTCGAGGTCGGTGACGGCGGGGGCGCGGACGACCACGGCGCCGAGCGCCACCTTGGTGGTCATGACGTTGAACACCATGGCCTTGGGCGCCACGCCGGCGATGCGGGCCATGTGGAAGTAGTGCGACCAGCCCGACGAGCCCTTGGCGCCGGGAAACACCAGCACCTTGCCGGCGAAGCTCTGGCCCCGCTTCTCGTGCCGCATCTCGACGATGGTGCCGGTCAAGTGGTCGATGCCGCCCCAGCCGGAGATGGTGTCGCGCGTGACGAACGCCTCGCCCTCGGCCACGCCGCCCACCACCTTGCGGCCCTTCAGGATGATCCTGTCCATCTCGTGCACCATCGAACAACCGACGCGCGAGCCTAAGACTGGGGACGGCACCCTTGCAAATCCAATCGCCTGCCGGTCTTGCAAGCTTTCTGTCGGTGGAGCGGGCGCTCGCCATCTGCTAAGGGCAGAGGCGACGGCGCGTAGCGGCCGGCCTCTCGGCCGGTCCCGAGCGCTTCGATCGAGCACAGGGAGGAAGCCCATGCAGATCTACACCTACTGGCGCTCGCTGGCGACATTCCGGGTGCGCATCGCGCTCAACCTGAAGGGGCTCAAGGCCGAGCCGATCGAGGTCAACCTCGACTCCGGCCACCAGCAGCAGCCCGGCTACAAGAACGTCAACCCGCAGATGGTCATCCCCTCGCTGGTGACGGACGACGGCACGGTCCTCTACCAGTCGATGGCGATCCTGGAGTACCTCGACGAGGTCTATCCCGAGCCGCCGCTGCTGCCGGCCGACCCACAAGGCCGGGCGCGGGTGCGGGCGCTGTCGCTGATCACGGTCGCCGACTCCCACCCCCTCATCACACCGCGCGTGCGCAACTATGTGGCCGCCACCTTCGGCCTCGACGACGAGGGCAAGGCCGCCTGGGTGCGGCGCTGGTTCGCCGCCGGCCTCGACGCCTACGAGGGGCACCTGGCGCGCGACAAGGCCACCGGCGCCTACTGTCATGGCGATACAGCCACCATGGCCGATCTGTGCCTCGTCAGCCACTGCGCAGGCTTCCTGATCTTCAAGGGCACGCTCGACAACCACCCCACGGCGAAGCGCATCTACGAGCGCTGCATGGCCGACGACCGCTTCGCCAGCGCCCACCCCTTGCGCCAGCCGGGGGCGCCGAAGGGGCATTGAATCAGCTTGGCCTTCGCTCGCAGACCCGCATAGGGGCAAGGGAAGACGTTATGTTCAACGGCCTGGAGATCGGCCGCATCGCTGGCATCCCGATCTATCTCGACATGTTTTTCGTGCTGGTGCTGCTGCTCTTCACCTATCCCTATTTCACGAGCGGCAACACGCAGCTGATGTCCGCCGGCTTTGTAATCATCGTCGGCCTCCTCCTGTCGATCCTGCTGCACGAGCTGGGGCACGCCTTCGCCGGACGGCCGTTCAAGGCCCATGTGTCTCACATCGAGCTGACAGGCCTCGGCGGCCTTGCCCATTTCGACCGCTCGCTGCCGCGGTCGGTTCTTGCGCGCACGATCATCTACCTGGCGGGCCCCGCGGTGAATCTGGGCCTGTGGTACGGCCTCGGCGCACTGGCGCAGCAGGCGCTCGTCTCGGGGGCGCCAAATCTGGCGTATCCGCTAGGGGAGCTGGCCCGCTACAACTACATCCTCCTGGTCTTCAACCTGCTGCCCGCCTATCCGCTCGACGGCGGCTGGACGCTCGATTCCTGGCTCGGCCGACTGCTCGGCCCGGTATGGGCGGTGCGTATTGTGGCGAGCCTCGGTCTCATTGTCGCCGTTGGCTTCGTCCTGCTATGGGCACTCCCTGCGCGCTCCATCTTTATGATCTTCATTGCCCTCTTCCTCGCCATGGCGAACTGGCAGCAGCTGCAAAGCGTCAGCGGCTGGCGGAAGTAGGGCCGTGGAGCCGTAGGATGCAATAAGCCGAGCGCATTGCACCGTTTCGCCCAGCGTCGGGGAAGACGGTGCAATACGGGCTGACGCCCTATTGCACCCTACGTCACTGTCTGAGCTA
>JBAPMW010000073.1:0-4065 GCA_049278815.1 Hyphomicrobiaceae bacterium | reverse complement strand
AGAGCGTCTCCAATGACAGGTCTCTCTTCGGTAGGTCAAGGTTTTGTCTCGGAATGTAGAAGATCTCTCCATCCGGGTCGCGGATCGAAACTGCCGCGTCCCCCGCCGGCGGCGTGCCACGCTTGACCGTCAGCAATGTAAACACTTCCTGGCGTTCCGGATCAAAGGCTCGAGGGACGAACCGCTCGGGCCCGTAACTCTGGGCGGAAACCAAATCCCCCAAATAACGAACCATGCGCTCTGGGCTGCGGAATAAAAATTCCACCTGCTTCTCCTTCAGAATATAATGGCCCGCCTTGCGAGTGCACAACGAGGCTCTTTTACAGTTTTCAACAAATATCTTATCAAAAACAAAAAGAAAAATAGTTTCATTGTTACCATTTTTCTGCTCGCCACCCTTCGAATCGGCAACATAAATATTGAATGTGTTGCCCGCCGCCCTCTGAGTGGACGTCGGCCCTGGCTTCTTCGACTCAGGCGCTAGCACAGGTGTTGCGCCGATGATACTGAGCTGCAGGCTACCGGCTATGAATGCTTTATACTTGCATTCAGTCGTTAGATCATTTCTGAGAACGACCGCGCCACTGGGAGTTTCAAGTAGATTGTTATAGATATTGCAGGATCCTCTTTCTAAGGATTCCAGCGCAGAGCATGAGAATCGATTCTGTGTAAACCGCGGAAGCTTTAGGCGTTCAGCGCCATCGCGCAAGTATTGCTGGCAGCTCTCTTCAACAGAATCCTTGATAAGAGAATATAGCGCTTTTGTCATCCCGTAATGCTCGACCATGAGCATAAAGGGTGCTATGAAGCTTCGTCTGCCATTATGGTTAGTATAGTAGATATAAGACTTATACGAGATAGTCTTTTTTAGAGCCTGTTGTGCTTCCGCTGTGTTGAGGTCAACAAGACTGAGCTGGCTTATCCCGTCCTTCCAATCGACCCTTGGCGTCATCGACCCGTTACCGGGGATGCGGAGTGGCAGGGTGGCGCTCACCGACGCACTCGTCGTGCCGGTGCCCTGGTAGGCGCTGATCTTGGAGAACTGCAGCGGGTAGTCCTTGCTGGCCCGTACGGCGTTCAGCAGCAGCAGGCGCATGCCGAGAGAGCCGGTGGCCTCGTTGAACTGGTAGGAGTGATCGTCCACCTGGTGGCTGACGCAGCCGGTCAACAGGCCCAGGGCCATTGCCGCAGCCGCAAGGAAAGGCTTCCCGCTACGCATGAATCAATGCTCCGCACCACTGCTTATTTAATCGGGTACTCTGCGCCATTATGGCCGTCAACGGACGTCCGTCGCACCATGAAGGGCTTGTGCAACTCGTGTGACGCCGGGAGCACACCCACCAAACAGCACTGGACTAACCCGCTATCGGCACCTGCCGCTGCACCGCGATCTCGTCGGTTGCGATGCTGCAGCGCAGCGCAATCGCCTCGACGCCGGCGGCACGCGCTGCATCGAAGGCAACGCCGTAGCCGGCGTCGATGTCGCGGGCGAGGGCCAGGCGCCTCGCCTCGTTGCGCTGGATCAGGAACACCATGACGGCCCGGTGGCCCTGGCGCACCATGGCGCTCATCTCCACGAGGTGCTTGACCCCACGCGCCGTCACCGAATCGGGGAACTCGGCCAGACCGTGCCGGCGCGAGAGGTGGACGTTCTTGATCTCGACGTAGCACAGCCCCCGGACCGGGCATTCGAGCAGCAGATCGATGCGGCTGCTCTGCCCGTAGCGGACCTCGCGCCGCAGCGCCGGATAGCCGCCGAGCGCCCGGATGCGGCCGGCGGCCAGCGCCTCGGCCACCAGCTTGTTGGGGTGCCCGGTGTTGATGCCCACCAGGGTCGGGCCGCTGCCGAGGTCGGCCTGCACCAGCTCCCAGGTGAAGGGATACTTGCGCGTCGGGCGGGCGCTCTCCGACAGCCAGACCACCGAGCCCGGCGCGCACAGCCCGAGCATGGAGCCGGTGTTGGGGCAAGCGGCCGTTACGGCGCGCCCGTCGTCGAGGCGCACGTCGGCCAGAAAGCGCTTGTAGCGCTGGATGAGGGTGCCGCGCAGCAGAGGCGGGAGCATCATGGCGGGAGAGAGGTTATCCGGGCGGCAAGCCGCCGCCGAGACTCGCTATTGGCTGGATCTGCAGGTGCCCGAGTATAGACCGCTATCCAGGATATCGGCTTTTTTGTATCGCTTGATGTGTGTGGATGACGGCGCGCAGAGGTGGCGCCAGGCCTGCTCGCGCTCCTGCATGCGGGCGGATGCGTGACAAGGCTCACGCATGGCGGCAATATCGTCCTGGCCTGCGTGCCCGAGGGCGGGCACGCATGAACGGGGGGCGCCGCACATGAGGTGCCGCAAGAGTTGCAACGAATGAGCGCCAATGCAGCCCAAGGGGAAGGCGGCCTCGTTACCGCCGCGCTGCTGATCATCGGCGACGAGATCCTGTCCGGACGCACCAAGGACAAGAACATCGGCCACGTGGCCGACCACCTGACGGCCATCGGCATCCAGCTCAAGGAGGTGCGCATCGTCCCCGACGAGGAGACGGAGATCGTGACTGCCGTCAATGCGCTGAGGACGCGCTACACCTACCTCTTCACCACCGGCGGCATCGGCCCGACCCATGACGACATCACGGCCGATGCGGTGGCCAAGGCGTTCGGCGTCGGCATCGACGTCGACGAGCGGGCCTTGAAGCCGATGCTGGCCTACTTCGAGAAGCGCGGCGTGGAGGTGACTCCGGCGCGGCTCAGGATGGCGCGCATCCCGTTCGGCGGCGAGCTGGTGGAGAACAGCATCTCGGTGGCGCCCGGCTTCATGCTGGGCAACGTCATCGTCATGGCCGGCATTCCGGCGATCATGCACGTGATGCTGGACGCTGCCACCAAGCGCCTCAAGACCGGCAAGAGAATGCTCTCGGCGGCGCTCGATCTCCATCGCCCCGAAGGGGAGATCGCGGCCCTGTTCGGCGAGCTGCAGCAGCGCTACCCGGACGTGCCCATGGGCAGCTACCCCTTCTTTCGCGATGGCCAGCCCGGCACCCAGCTGGTGCTCCGCTCCACCGACCGCGAGCGGTTGGCCGAGGCCGAGGCCGAGCTCAAGGCCCTGCTCGCAGCCCGCGGGTGGATGTGACGACCAGTAGGGTGCAATGCGGCGAACGCACGATTGCACCCTACGAGTCTACGAGTCGGCAATTTCTTCTACGCGCGCCGATCACCGGCTTCGACGTCGCTCAGCATGGCCTGCAGGGCCACAAGCTCCGCCACCACGTCCCGCAGCACGCCCATCTCGCTGGCGCTGAGCGGCGGCAGGACCGGGCTGGCCGGCGGTGGGGACGGCATGGGAAGCGTCTTTGGCGCCGATGCGGGCCGGCCGCGCGTGCGCCGACGGGCGGGGAGATGCTCCCGGCCCTTGCGCTTCACGTCCTCGATGCCGCCCTCGCGGAGGATCTTCTGTACCCCTCTGACGGAGTAGCCCTCCGCCTGCAACAGGCGCCGGATACCGCGCAGCAATTCCACGTCCGCCGGCCGATAGTAGCGCCGGCCGCCGCCGCGCTTCATCGGCTTCAGCTGGGGAAACTTGCTCTCCCAGAACCGCAGCACATGCTTCTTGACATCCAACTCCTCCGACACTTCGCTGATGTTGCGAAATGCCTCTGCCGACTTAGGCAAGGCACACCCCCTCGCTTGCAGGAAAAGTGAAAATGGCTGAAGCTCGGTCTACAACGGACCGGCTACTCCGCGGCCCGGCGCCGCGCCAAGCCGGTGTTGATACGGTCCTTCATGATGTTGCTGGGTCGGAATACCAGCACCCGCCGCGGCGTGATCGGCACCTCCTTGCCCGTCTTCGGGTTCCGTCCCACCCGCTCGCCCTTCTGGCGGATGTTGAACGATCCGAACGAGGAGAGCTTGACCGCCTCACCCTCCGCCAACTGGTCGGACAGGACCTTGATGACCAACTCGACCATCTCTTGCGACTCGTTGCGCGGCAGCCCAACTTTCTGGACGACCGTCTCCGCAAGATCCGCGCGCGTGAGCGTCTTGCCACTCATAGCGTCTACCGCCCCTCCCCTTTTGGC
>JBAPMW010000072.1:0-2520 GCA_049278815.1 Hyphomicrobiaceae bacterium | reverse complement strand
CGGGGCGACCGCGGTCGTGGACGCCACTAGCGCAAATCGCTGTTCCGTGCGCGATGCCTCCGCGCCCCGGTCGGGGATCCTCCCTCCCAGACGGGACGTCTCGGTCCGATACCTCGGAGCCGTCGGCTCGCGACAGGACCGAGCGGTGCGCACGGCTCACGCGATTGTGTTGCGTCCTTTAACACGGAACCTGCGCAACGCCACACTGGCCACCAGCCCCGCGCCTGCAATGGCTGCCATGGCCCAGTAGGTGCGTCCACCGTAGGTGGCATAGAGGTGCCCGGACAGCAGCGTCGCGCCACCCATGGCGATGCCGGCGGTGATGGAGGCGTAGAGCGCCTGCGCCGTACCGGCCTGGCTCTCCGGCACCGCGCGGGTGAGGAGGTAGAACGCCCCGATGTGGGTCGCGCCGTAGGTCACCCCGTGCAGCGCCTGCAGCGCAACGAGGGCCGCGAGCGGCGGGTCCAGTCCCATGGCCAGCCAACGCACCACCGAGGCCGCGGCGCCGAGCACGATCAGCTCGGCCGCACCGATGCGCCGCACGACAGCCCCCGAGAAGGCCATCAGGCCGATCTCCACCGTCACGCCGACGGCCCACAAGGCGCCCGCCCAACCGCTGGACAGCCCCTGCGCGGCCCAGTGCAGGGTGCCGAAGGTGTAGAAGGCGGCATGCGCAGCCTGCACGGCGCCGACGGCGAGCAGGAACGCCAGGAACAGGCGCGAGCGCATGAGGGCGAGGGCGTCGGCAAGGCCGATGCGCCGCCTGCCGGCAACGGCCAGCGGACTGGCGTCACTCAAGGCCCGCGGGAGAGCGTGCGCGGCGAGCGCGGTGAGCGTTGCCCCGCCGGCCAGCAGCCAGACGACGGCCGGAGCGCCGAGGCGGTCCAGCGCCCAGCCGCCGCAGAAGCTCGCGGCAATGAAGCTGAGCGACCCCCACAGCCGCATGCGGCCGTAGTCGAGCCCTGCGGTCCTGACGCCGCCCATGGCCACCGTCTCGGTCAGCGGCATGATGGTGGAGGTGGCGATCGCGAACAGCAGGCTGAGGGCCAGGATCGGCCAGAAGCTGGCGCACTGCGTCAGTGCCAGGGCGGTCGCCAGCGCTATCCCTGCCAGCACGAGCAGGTAGTGGCGGTGATCGCCGGCACGGTCGGCGGCGAAGGCAATAACCGGCGTGGCGATCACGCGCACCAGCATCGGCAGTGCTACGACGACGGCGATCTCGCGGGCGCTCAGACCCACCCAGTCGAGCCAGACCGGCAGGTAGGGCAGATGCGTGCCGGCGACGGTGAACACGGCCGCAAACAGGAGCGAGACACGGATCGCGAGGCGAAGGGGAGCGGGGTCAGACCCGCCGCCGTCTTGCTCTCCCCGCAACCGCAGCCGGAAGGGGCCCGACCCCGTTCCCAGTCCGGGCCGGCCGCTCATGCCGCCTGCCGCGGCTCCTGGATGATCTCGGCGAACAGCGCCGGATCGATGTTGCCGCCCGACAGCACGGCCATCACGGTCTTGCCGGAGAAGTCCAGCTTGCGCGCCAGGATCGCGGCCAGCGACACGGCCCCGCCCGGCTCCACCACCAGCTTCAGCTCGCGGAACGCAAAACGCACCGCGGCCTTGGCCTCCTCGTCGGTGACGGCAAGGCCGCCGGCTAGGTTGCGCTTGGCGACCTCGAAGGTGATCTCGCCCGGCGTCGCCGACATCAGCGCGTCGCAGATCGACCCCGACAGGCGGTCGTTCCGCTGCCGCTCCCCGTGCACCAGCGAGCGCGCCAGGTCGTCGAAGCCCACCGGCTCTACGCTGTAGATCTGCGCGGCCGGGCTTGCCTCCTTGACGGCCAGCGAGACGCCGCCGATCAGGCCGCCGCCCGAGACCCCCACCAGCACCAGGTCCGGCACCAGCCCGAGCGCCGCGGCCTGCTCCATCATCTCGACGCCCACCGTGCCCTGCCCGGCGATCACGTCGGGATCGTCGAACGGGTGCACGTAGGCCGCGCCCCGCCTGGCGCACAGCTCGCGGGCGATGGCGTCGCGGTCCTCCCTGGTGCGGTCGTAGGCAATCACCTCGCCGCCGAACGCCCTGGTGCGCTCGATCTTGAGCCGCGGCGCGTCGGACGGCATGACGATGGCGGACTTGAGCCCGCGCAGCGTCGCCGCCGCAGCCACGCCCTGCGCGTGGTTGCCCGAGGAGCAGGCCACCACCCCGCCCGGGAAGGCCGCCGCGTCCACCTGCGCGATCTTGTTGTAGGCACCGCGGAACTTGAAGGCGCCGACGCGCTGGAGGTTCTCCGCCTTCAGCAGCACCCGCCCCCCCACGGCCGCGTTGAGCGTGGGATGCTCGATCAGCGGCGTGCGGCAGGCCAGCGCCCCGATGCGCTGACGCGCCGCGAGGACGTCGGCGTAGGTTGGCATCGGCCGGGTCATCGCGCTTCCCCACTGAGGAACAGGATGCCTCACCACAGCGCCAGCCGCGTCGTCCTGTCAAGCAAAGCGAATCTCAGGCGTGGTTCAGCTCGGACTTGTGGGC
>JBAPMW010000071.1:0-4575 GCA_049278815.1 Hyphomicrobiaceae bacterium | reverse complement strand
TGCGCGCAGCGGTGCTGGTGCCGCTGCGGACGCGACGGCGGGCCCCGACCTCGGCACCTGGCGCGGGCCGGCCGGCGGGCGGCAACGGCTCCGCCAAAGTCGAGACGCACGCCATCGAGGACCGGCTTGCCGAGGCGGCGGGTCTGGCGCGCGCCATACAACTCGATGTGGTGGCCGAGGAGATCGTGCCGTTGCCGCAGCCGCGGCCGGCCACGCTGTTCGGCTCCGGCAAGGTCGCCGAGCTTGGCCTCCTGATCGGCGAGCGCGAGGTGACCCTCGCCATTGTGGACCACGCGCTGAGCCCGGTGCAGCAGCGCAACCTGGAGAAGGCCTGGGGCTGCAAGGTGCTTGACCGCACCGGCCTGATCCTGGAGATCTTCGGCCAGCGCGCGGCCACCCGCGAGGGCCGGCTGCAGGTGGAGCTCGCTCACCTCACCTACCAGAAGAGCCGGCTCGTGCGCACCTGGACCCACCTGGAGCGCCAGCGCGGCGGCTTCGGCTTCATGGGTGGCCCCGGCGAGGCGCAGATCGAGACCGACCGGCGCCTCATCGACGAGCGCATCGCCGCCATCCGCAAGGAGCTGACGGTGGTGGTCAAGACGCGCACCTTGCACCGCGCCGGCCGCAGCCGCGTGCCTCTCCCCGTGGTGGCGCTGGTGGGCTACACCAACGCCGGCAAGTCCACGCTGTTCAACCGGGTGACGGGCGCGGCGGTCCCCGCCAAGGACCAGGTGTTCGAGACCCTCGACCCCACCATGCGCGAGCTGCGGCTTCCCGGCGGCCGCAAGGCGATCCTCTCCGACACGGTGGGCTTCATCTCCGACCTGCCGACGGAGCTGGTCGCCGCCTTCCGTGCCACGCTGGAGGAGGTTGTCGGGGCCGACCTGGTGCTGCACGTGCGCGACATCTCCCACCCCGGCACCGAGGCCCAGCGCCACGACGTGGAACGGGTGCTGACGGCGCTGGGCATTGACGCGGAAGCCGAGGACGGCCGGGTGCTGGAGGTCTGGAACAAGGCCGACCGGCTGTCCTCGGTGGAGCGCGGCGACGCCGAGCGCCGCATCCTCCGCCACGGCCACCGCGCCGTACTGGTCGCGGCTCGCACCGGCGAGGGCGTGGAGGCCCTGCTGGAGGCCGTCGACCGCCGTCTCGGCGCCCGCGACGAGATCCTGAGCCTGGAGATCCCCGCCGGCCACGGCCGCCTCCTGAGCTGGCTGCACGCCCATGCCGAAGTGCTGGAGGAGGCCGCCGGGGAGACCGGCGCCATCACCGCCCGGGTCCGCATCGCCCCGGAGAACCGGGGGAAGCTGGCGGGGCAGCTGAAGCGGGCGGGGTTGGGGTAGCGTCTCGCAACGAGACACCTACCTCCGGGTGCCGGTCGAACCCCGCACGCCATACGCGAGCGCCGCCTTGATGTCGTCCTCACCGATATGCGGATAGGCCTCCCGCAGCTCGGCAAACGAGCGTCCTTCCGACAGCCAGCGCAGGATCAGCTCCACGGTGATGCGGGTGCCTTTGATGCACCGCTTGCCAAGCATCACGTTGGGGTCGGAGGTGATGCGGGGGTGACTTGCGGTTGCGGTGGCGGCCTTGCTCATGAGCCATTCTAGCCCTTTGGGCGTGCAGCTGCACGGACTATGCACCCTGCAGACGGCGCCATGGGTGGTGCCGACTGGCCATCCGAACGGTATTGGAAGGCCTGGAGCGTCGTGCGGGGCGCCCTCCTCGGCTGGAGGGGGAATGTGCTGAAGTTGTCGGCCCTGGCATGTAGGGCATACTACATTATGTGCATCACTATATCATGACACCCAGCCGTCGTGTGTTCCGCCACATATCCGCCATCCTGCCAAAGTTGAAGCTTGACGTCCCGGCTGTTAATACATTGGAGCGGGGGGCAGCTTGCGACAGTTACCGCTGGTTGCACGAAGGGCGACATATGCGCAACTTATATGACGTGCTTGCCATCGATCCCGGTGCGGACGATGAGCAGATCAGGGAGGCGTTCCAGAGCCTCGCCAAGATTTTCCACCCCGACCTCAACCTGGGCGATGCCGTGGCCGAGCGCCGCTTCAAGGAGATCTGCCAGGCCTACGGCATGCTGAAGGACCCTCGGACGCGGGCGGCTTACGAGCTGGGTCTGGTGCACCAGCGCGGCCGCGCCCGGCGGCGCGTCAGCACGGCGGCCATGACGGGCTTCGCCACCTCCATGCTCTCCACCATTGTCATCGCCCTGGTGATGGTGTGGCTCCTCACCGACGGCCGGCAGTCCACGCCCAGCGGGCAGAACCGCAGCGGCGAGGGCCAGACGCGCAAGACCGCAATCGGGCTCTCCCATGACCAGGCTTTTGCTCAGCGCCCCGCGCAGAACCCCTTGATCCGTGAGCCACTCCTGAGGCTGCCATCGTAGAAGGCGTTCCCAATGTCCAACCTGACTGTCACCTATCAGCCCGTCCTGGTGCTGCTGTCGATCGGTGTGGCGATCCTGGGGTCGCTGACGGCCCTTGCGCTCACGTCCTTATCCGATTCCGAGGACGCTGCGGCGGGGCAGAAGAGCTTCGCGCTCACCAGCGGTGGGCTGATCATGGGCGCCACCATCTGGTCCATGCACTTCGTGGCCATGATGGCGGTCGATTTCCCAGTGGTCGTCAACTACAGCCTGCTCGAGACCGTCGCCTCGATCGGCATCGCCATCGTCGCCACCGGCTTCGGTCTCTACCTTGCCAGCACCCGGCGCGTGGGTTGGCTGAGCATTCCCCTGGGCGGCGTGCTGATGGGCCTCGGCATCGCCGGCATGCACTACCTGGGCATGGGCGCCATCCGCGGCTGCGGCCTGGGCTATGACACGCGGCTGGTGGCCGCCTCCATCGCCATCGCCATCGTCGCCTCCATGGCCGCCCTGTGGTTCGCCTTCTATAAGCGCAACGTTCTGATGACTGTGGCTGGCGGCGTGGTGCAGGGCCTGGCCATCGCCTCCATGCACTTCACCGCCATGGCCGGTGCATACTTCGTGCCGCTCGGCGCCGACGTGCAGATCAGCGCGCCGCTCTTCAGCCAGACCCGCATGGCCTTCATGATCGCGGCTGGCATTGTCATCATCTCGGCGGTGAATCTGACCATGGTCGCCTTGATGTCGAGGGAGGAGGCGACCTGACCGGCGGTCTGTCAGGCCCTCCGGGTCAGTAGACGTCGCCGCGATGGAACGGCCCATGCGGCACGGCGTTCTGCGTGGCAGCAGGCACGATTGCAGATGCAAAGGAGAACGTGATGCGCTTCCGGCTCCTGGTCTTGGCCGCGCTTTGGCTGCTCGTCGGTCACGCGGTGGCCCAGGCAGACGACCGGCCGCCGACCGAGGAGGAGCGCGCGAAGCTGAGCGCGGCGTTGCAGGCCGAGGGGTGCTCGGGCGGGGCGATGGAGGCGGACGACGACAGCTACGAGGTCGACAACGCAACATGCAGCGATGGCCGCACATACGACCTCGAATTCGACAAGTCATTCAAGCTCATCGTGAAGGATCTGGAGATTGAGGCAGTAAGGCAGTAAGGCACAGCAAGACATCGTACGCCGCCGCTTGTCTGTCCCCCTATTGCCCTACTGCCCTATTGCCTTATTGCCCTTCTTATTGCCTGACAGGGGCGAAGCCCCTAATTGGGGCATGTGGACCAAGCCTTGGGTACAGATCTGAAGCAGCTCGTGCTCTGCGAGGCGCGGGCTGCGGGGTTTGTGGCAACCCGCGTCACGGCACCATCGGCCATCGGCACCGAGACGGGAGAGCGGCTCGCCCTCTTCCTGCGCGAGGGCCGGCACGGCGACATGGCCTGGATGGCGACTACGGCCGGGCGGCGCTCACATCCGCTGGCGCTGTGGCCGCAGGTGCGGTCGATCGTCATGCTGGGCATGAGCTACGCGCCGGAGGAGGACCCGCTGGCGGTGCTGGCAGAGCGCTCCCGCGGCGCCGTCTCCTGCTACGCGCAGAGCCGGGACTACCACGACGTGGTCAAGGCCGGCCTCAGGCGGGTGGCGGGGAGCCTGGCGCGGGCGAGCGGCGCCGACGTGAAGGTGCTTGTCGATACCGCGCCGCTGATGGAGAAGCCGGCGGCCCAGGCGGCGGGGCTCGGCTGGCAGGGCAAGCACACCAACCTGGTCTCGCGCACGCACGGCTCGTGGCTGTTCCTCGGCGCCATCCTGACCACGGCGGAGATCGCGCCGGACGCGCCGGAGGCCGACCATTGCGGCAGCTGCCGGCGCTGCCTCGACGTGTGCCCGACCGACGCGTTCCCCGCGCCCTACCAGCTCGATGCGCGGCGCTGCATCTCCTATCTCACCATCGAGCACAAGGGCCACATCGCCCCCGAGCTCCGCAGGCCCATGGGCAACCGCGTGTTCGGCTGCGACGACTGCTTGGCCGTGTGCCCGTGGAACAAGTTCGCCGAGGCCGCCCACCACATGAAGCTGAAGGCACGCGAGGAAGTGCGCTCGCCGCCGCTGGCCGACCTGTTGGCGCTCGACGATGCGGCGTTCCGCAAGCGCTTTGCGGGCACGCCCGTGAAGCGCACGGGTCGCGACCGGGTGGTGCGC
>JBAPMW010000070.1:0-6428 GCA_049278815.1 Hyphomicrobiaceae bacterium | reverse complement strand
GCCACCACGCGCGAGCTTGAGAAGGTAGCAGCGATGGTGGCGAGCGGCCGGTTGAAGGGCGCCGGCGCCATCGGCGTCCGAGCCGGCAAGGTGGCCGACAAGTACAAGGTCGCCAAGCACTTCGATCGCCCGGCCTACAACTCCGAGATGCACGCCACGCGCGACATCGGCGTGGGCGAGCTCAACAACTGCTACGAGGATGCCGAGCTAGCCGACACCATCGCATCGTCGACCCGCGGCGGACAGCGACGGTCGCAGCGTGCGAGACGGAGGCCGGCAACGACAAGGTGCTGCACCTCGCCATCGAGCCCGGCACCGACATGGTGCTGTTCAACGCGCTCCTGACCTACGTCGCGGAGAAGGGCTGGCAGGACAAGGCCTTCATCGCCGCCTCGACCAACAACTTCGACAAGGTGGTGGCGGCGAACAAAACCTCGCTCGCGGATGCGGCGCGGATCACGGGCCTCAGCGCAGCCGACATCGAGAAGGCCGCGCAGTGGATCGCCGAGCCCAAGGACGGCAAACGCCGGCGCGCGATGTTCGCCTACGAGAAGGCCTGATCTGGGGCAACGACAACTACCGCACCAACGCCGCGCTCGTGAATCTGGCGCTCGCCACCGGCAACATCGGCCGGCCCGGCGGCGGCTGCGTGCGCATGGGCGGCCATCAAGAGGGCTATTCGCGCCCGTCGGATGCCCATGTCGGGAAGCCGGCGGCCTACGTCGACAAGCTGCTGATCGAGGGCAAGGGCGGTGTGCACCACATCTGGGGCTGCGACCACTACAAGACCACCCTCAACGCCCACAAGTTCAAGCAGACCTACAAGAAGCGCACCGACATCGTGAAGGACGCCATGAACGCGGTGCCGGCGGGCGACCGTCCGGCGCTGGTGGCGGCCATCGTCGATGCGATCAGGAAGGGCGGCCTGTTCGCGGTCGATGTCGACATCGTGCCGACCAAGATCGGCGAGGCCTGCCACGTCTGGCTCCCCGCAGCCACCTCGGGCGAGATGAACCTCACCTCCATGAACGGCGAGCGGCGCATGCGGCTCACCGAGCGCTACATGGACCCGCCCGGCGAGGCCATGCCCGACTGCCTGATCGCCGCGCGCATCGCCAACCACATGGAGCGCGTGCTGCGTGAGCTGGGTGACGCCAAATACGCCGACCAGTTCAAGGGCTTCGACTGGAAGACGGAAGACGACGCCTTCATGGACGGCTACGCCAAGCATGAGAAGGGTGGCCAGCACGTCACGTACGAGCGACTGCGCGCCATGGGCACCAACGGCTTCCAGGAGCCGGCGGTGGACTTCAAGGACGGCAAGATCGTCGGCACCAAGCGGCTCTTTGCAGGCGGCAAATTCGGCAGCAAGGACGGCAAGGCCACATTCATGGAGGCCCTGTGGCGCGGCCTGCAGGCGCCGGGCAAGGAGGAGCAGAAGAAGAAATTCAAGTACCTCATCAACAACGGCCGCACCAACCACGTCTGGCAGAACGCCTATCTCGACCAGGACAACGAGTTCGTTATGGACCGCTGGCCCTACCCGTTCATCGAGATGAACCCGGACGACACGAAAGAGCTCAACATAGCGGCCGGCGACCTGGTCGAGGTCTACAACGACGACGGATCGACCCAGGCCATGGTTTATCCCACGCCGACGGCCAAGAAGGGGCACACCTTCATGCTGTTCGCCTATCCGACCGGGGTGCAGGGCAATGTGGTCAACGCCGGCACCAACGAGCTGATCCTGCCCAACTACAAGCAGACCTGGGCCAACATCAGGAAGCTCGCCGCGGCGCCCGAGGGCGTAAAGCACCTGAGCTTCAAGGCGCAGGAGTACAAGACGGGCTGATCGCCCTCGCCCTCGATGACGGCGTCCCTCGGCTTTCCCCGAGGGGCGCCACTCTCGCATCGACTCTCAATGGAGAAACGCGTGTCGCACCCAGGGAACGCTGCGTTAGCGGCGATCCGCTACGAGCGCGGGCTTGATGTAGACGGGCTGCTGTTGCGGTCGTGCGAGGCGCTGCGCTCGCATGGGCTGCGGCTGGGCGGCGTCATCCAGCGATCTTCCGGTGATGCCGGGCAATGCGCACGTCGATCCATGTCGTGGATCTTCGTTCCGGCGAGGCCTTCGACATCTGGGAAGCGCGTGGCGCTTGCGCCCGCGGCTGCCGGCTCGACGAGCGCGGTCTGCTCGATTCCGAGCCGGCCATCATGGCCGCTATCGCTGACCGTGTGCACCTCCTCGTCATCAATCGCTTCGGTCGCGCCGAAAGCCTCGGCCGGGGTCTTCTCGGCTGCCTCGCGGCAGCACTCGAGGCCGGCGTTCCCGTCCTCACCGCCGTGCGCGCACCGTACGATGAGGCTTGGCAGCGGTTCCACGGCGGTTCGGCTCAGGAGTTGACCGCGGATCTATCGACAGTGGTAGAATGGGCGCTCGCTGTGCACACCAAAGCAGCCATTTCCCCTGGTGGCGGGCACACAGGCCGCGCCGAGCTTGCAGGTCCCTAGAGAGCATCTCGTCTTCGGGTCAGGAGCCAGCCCAGCGGCGAGCGTTTCTGAGCCACCGAGCATCTAGGCATATCCGTAGCTATGCGGTACGCATCGAGCGTGCACGGCGCACTACGCGTCTGCAGGAGCGAACCTAGGAAGCTCGCATGACGATCTCGCGGCGGGAAGCGGCGCGCCAGTGTGTCGCCGTATTCGATACGACGTTCTTCAAGGCCCTGTGCGAGCCGGCCCGCATAGCGGTCCTGCGGGAGCTCATCCTGCTGGGCCGCGCCGACATTGCGGCGGTCTCCGAGCGCCTGCCACAGGATCGCTCGGTGGTGGCACGGCATCTCCACCACTTGGCTGTGGCACACATCGTCACGGCCGACAAGCAGGGCCGGCATGTCTTCTACGAGATCGACGCCCACGCCGTGGCTGAGCGGCTGGAAGGGATTCTGGCGATCACGCGCGTGCTCGAATCCGCGATGGGGGCCGCCGACCGTGCGAGCACCGCACGCGCTAAGCCTGCCCGCGCACGCACTTGATCGAGCGGTTTCTATCATATATGCATGTACGTGCCTATATGCTTATATATGAGGCCTTATGCCAACCGAGTCGACGGTCATTCTGGGGATCGAGGTACCCTCGAGAGATCCGCTGTTCCTGGCGATTGCCGGCGCGCACGTCTTGGTGGGGGTGCCCTGCGTCATAGCCGGCATGATCGCCATGATAAGCCCAAAGCGTGCCGGCCGGCATCCGCTGGCGGGGACGATCTACTACTGGTGTCTGACCGCAGTGTTCGTTTCTGCCACGGCATTGTCGATCATGCGCTGGACGGAGAACTACCATCTGTTTGCACTCGGCGTCCTATCGTTCGCTGCCGCTACCTTCGCCCGCAGCGCCGCGCAACGGCGCTGGCGCGGCTGGCTCAGGCTCCACATCACCGGCATGGGTCTTTCCTACATCGTCCTGCTGACGGCGTTCTACGTCGACAACGGGAAGAGCCTGCCGCTCTGGCGCGAGCTGCCGCAATGGGCCTTCTGGGTGCTCCCGAGTGTGGTCGGCGCGCCCATCCTCCTTCATGCTCTGCTGCGTCACCCGCTGGTCCGCCAGACACGCTAGGTTGCTGGATAGAGCAGGCTGTCCGACCGACTCCGTCAAACCTGCCTTCACTTCGGGACAAGCAGTCCTGATGGTCAGCACCTGGCAAACGCATGGAGCCTCGCAACTTCGTTGCACCATGCAGTAAAGTTTGAAATATTGAAGCGATGAAGGAACGCGACGCTGTCACATGCTTGGCCGCCTTGGCGCATGAGCATCGGCTGCGCATCTTCCGGCTCCTAGTGCGGCAGGGGCCGTCGGGGATGCCGGCCGGCCAGATCGCCGATAGGGTCAGGATCAGCGCTACCAACACCTCGTTTCATCTCAAGGAACTGGAGCGCGCGGGCCTGCTGCGCGCCACGCGCCAGGGCCGCCACGTGCTCTACGCCATCCATGTCGAGGGCATGCGCAAGCTCCTGACCTACCTGACAGAAGACTGTTGCCAGGGCCGCCCCGAGCTTTGCGGCGAGGCGTTCTCGGCGCCGGTCAAGCTCTGCCGCGTCAGCAAGTGAGACGTGAGGAAACATCGCCCAGAGGTCACCAGGAGGCCCCCATGCGAGACCGCCCCTACAACGTCCTGTTCCTGTGCACGCACAATTCCGCCCGCTCTATCCTCGCCGAGTGCGTCATGAACCGCCTCGGCGCCGGCAGGTTCAAGGCGTACAGCGCCGGCAGCCAGCCCTCGGGCAGGGTCCACCCTTACGCGCTCGAGCTCCTGCAGCGGCTCAACTACGACACGAGCGCCCTGCGCTCCAAGTCGTGGGAGGAGTTCAGCAAGCCAGGTGCGCCGGAGCTCGATTTCGTGTTCACGGTCTGTGACGACGCCGCCAACGAGGTATGCCCCGTCTGGCCGGGCCAGCCCATGACGGCCCACTGGGGCCTGGCCGATCCCTCGCGCGCCGAGGGCAATGAGGCCGAGCGGCGGTTCGCCTTTGCCGACACCCACCGCATGCTGAACCAGCGCGTCAGCATCTTCATCAGCCTGCCTCTCGCCTCCCTCGACCGGCTCACACTCAAGCATCGCCTCGACGAGATTGGCCGCACCAGGCTCGGCGCCTCGCGCGAGGAGGCTTGACGATGGAGAGCTACGGGCGGGGCCAACGCCTGGGCGCCGAGCTGCTCGGAACTGCTCTCCTGCTCGCCACCGTGATCGGCTCAGGGATCATGGGCGAGCGCTTGGCGGGCGGAAACGTCGCGATTGCCCTGCTCGGGAACACGATCCCCACAGGCGCCATGCTCGTCGTCCTGATCACCATGCTCGGCCCGATCTCGGGAGCGCACTTCAACCCGGCGGTCACCATGACCTTTCTCCTGCGCAAGGAGATGAACCCCGCCGATGCCGCCGCTTACAGCCTCGCGCAGGTCGCAGGCGCCGTGCTCGGCGTGCTCGCTGCGCATCTCATGTTCGATGAGGCCCTGCTGCAGGTCTCGACCAAGGTCCGGGCCGGCCCTTCGCAATGGTTCTCCGAATGGGTCGCCTGCTTCGGCCTGGTCGTCACGATCCTCCTGACGCTCAGAGCCAACCGGGCCGCGGTGCCGGTGGCCGTGGGTCTCTATATCACGGCCGCCTACTGGTTCACGGCGTCAACATCCTTCGCTAATCCCGCCGTAACCGTGGCCCGCGCGCTCTCCAACACGTTCGCGGGCATTCGTCCATTGGACGTGGGGCCTTTCGTTATCGCCCAGCTCATCGGTGCTGTTGCGGCTCTCTACGTCTGCCGGATGCTCCTTGGAGAGGCGAAGGCCCCGGCTGCCGATATCCAGCGAGCACCAGCGGAGTAGGAACATGGCCATCACGATCTATCACAACCCCGCCTGCGGCACGTCCCGCAACACGCTGGCCATGACCCGGCAGAGCGGCGAGGAGCCGGAGATCATCGAGTATCTGAAGACGCCGCCGACGCGCGAACGACTGATTGAGCTGATCAAGGCGATGGGCCTCTCTACTCGTGATCTCCTGCGTCGCAAGGGCACGCCCTATGACACGCTCGGCCTGGACGATCCCAAGTGGACTGGCGACGAGCTGATCGACCTGATGCTCGAGCATCCGATCCTGATCAACCGACCGATCGTCGTGACGCCCAAGGGCGTGCGACTATGCCGCCCGTCAGAGGTGGTGCTGGAGATCCTGCCCAACCCGAATATTGGCACCTTCCGCAAAGAGGACGGTGAGGTCGTGCGCAAAAGGCAGCGGTGAGGACGGGGGTTGGAGCTCGAAAGGGGCTCGCCGGCTCAGAGTGGGAGGAACAGGCGATGCGTGAAGGGGAAGGTGCCCTGAATGGTATCCGCGTGCTGGATCTCAGCCGCGTCCTTGCAGGACCCTCGTGCACCCAGTTGCTCGGAGACTTGGGCGCCGAAGTCCTCAAGGTCGAGCGCCCCGGCATCGGCGACGAAACCCGCACCTGGGGGCCGCCATTCATCAAGGACTCTTCAGGCGCCGATACAACGGAGAGCGCCTACTATCTCTGCTGCAACCGGAACAAGCGCTCCGTCACCATCGACATGGGCCCGCCGGAGGGCGCGGCCCTCATCAAGCGCCTGGCCGCCCAGTCGGACGTGCTGATCGAAAAACTTCAAGGTCGGAGGGCTCGCCAGGTTCGGGCTGGGTTATGACGACCTGCGAACCGAGCTGCCGCGGCTGATCTATTGCTCCATTACCGGCTTCGGCCAGACGGGACCGTACGCGCAATGGCCCGGCTATGACCTGGTGGTCCAGGGGATGGGAGGTTTGATCAGCATGACCGGCGAAGCCGACAGGCCGCCGGTCAAGGTTCCGATCGCCGTAAACGACGTCATGACTGGACGCAACGCCGCCGTTGCCATTCTCGCGGCACTAA
>JBAPMW010000069.1:0-1895 GCA_049278815.1 Hyphomicrobiaceae bacterium | reverse complement strand
CTCTAACATAAATCGGCCTCTTGTCGCCTTTGTCGCCCCCCTTGCGCTCCTTGCTGTCGCTCTTGAGCTCCACAGGTGGATTGAACCGAGCGCGCTGCGGGATGAAGAGTGCGCAGACCGTACGCCCGCTCGGAGCGTGCCGGAAACGGCCATAGCGCAGCGCGATATCTACGCCCGTCGCCGCCGTCACTCTCGCCCGCAGGTCCTCTACGGTAAGGCCCGCGCCATCCAGCCCCACATCGTCCCCGCACACCTCTCTTGTCGAATCATCGATGCCCGAAAGGAGTACGCCGCCATAAGAGTTGTGGAACGCGACCACATCCTTGATGAGCGACGCCATGCTTTGGCCTCCGCTGGGATCAAGGGCACGATCGATGAAGACCTTCTTGTAGTCCCATAGCTCCTCCTCCCGCCTAGGCCCCTTGATCGGATCAATGATGAGATCGAGGCTGAAGTCGTCGAACCGACCATGTCTCAAGCAATCGTAAAGAGGTGCAAAATCAGACACTGGCCCATTTCCATGGCTGTTGAATTGCATGCCTCAAAAAGGCGAACGCTGCCCCTGCCGCGATGGCGGCGTGGTTATACTCCGAATGGCGCCTATAAGGATACGGCCTAGCCTAACGATCGACACGGTCCTGCCCGCTACCGCACGCAGCGCCCCCCGCCGGCTTTTGTTCCGCTGACACCGTGGCTCCGACGCCGGTTGAGCTATGGTGCCAGATCCTCCGGGTCTGACACCGTCACAACGCCAGCGCCCCCCACAGCAGCACCACTCCGGCGCAGGCAAGCATCACGTCCATTATGAGGCGGAACCGGTCCGCGTCCAGGCGCAGCACGAAGCCCTTGGCGAGGCGGGAGCCGGCCATCAGCGAGGCGCCGACGATCAGACCGCACACCACCGTCTCCAGGGGCAGCGCATCGAAGCGGCGAAACACCAGCGTCTTGGTGAGGCCGATGACCATGGAGCCCAGCGCCTCGGTGGCGAGGTAGGCGCCCTTCACCAGGCCGTAGGCCAGAAAGAACGGCGTGTTGATCGGTCCGGTGGAGGCAACCATGCCGCTGATGAAGCCGATGCCCGCGCCGACCAGCGTCAGGTGCCACGCCTGGACGCGCATCCCCCGGTCCAGCAGCCAGCGCCGGGCCGGGATCATGAGGATGAACAGCACCCCAAGGATGCCCTCGACGATGCGCGGGTTGAGGATCAGCAGCGTGCGCGCCCCCAGCGCCGCGCAGGGAACCGCGGTGATGCAGTAGCAGGCGTTGGCGCGCCAGTCGATCTCGCGCCACCACACCAGCACGCGGGCGAGGTTGGCCAGCAGGGCGGCAATCGCCATGATGGGGACGGCCTCGCGCGGGCCGAACGCCAGCACCATCACCGGCATCAGCATGATCGAGGCGCCGAAGCCGACGATGCCCGACAGGGTGCCCGACACCAGGCCCAGCGCGAGCACGGCAAGCCAGATCATGCCGGCGGCTCATGGCGGTCGGATGCGGCTCGGGCGGGCGTCTTCGGGAGCATTGGGCAGCGGCGCATTCTCGGCCTATTTTGACGCTCTCACGCTGGAACCGCGCTCAGACTTGGCGCGTTCTGACTCAGGTCATTCCTTGCCTTGTGCGCCAAAGGGGGGTCAGTTGCAAACCACGCTCACGACCGGCGACGCGGAGCTGCGCGCAGTCCTGCATGCCTTGCAGGGTCTTCAAGCCGGCGACGGATCGGTGCAGCTGCCGGAGAATTGGACCGGCACGGCCGGGGAGGTCGCCAGGCTGTTCAACCAGGTGGTGGCCAGGGAGTGGACGAGCGTGCCGGATCGCCTCGGGCGGCGCACGCGCCGCCTGCGCAGCGGCTCGGCCACGGCGCCGGTCGGCTCGCTGAACGCCGACCAAGCGAAGGA
>JBAPMW010000068.1:0-7023 GCA_049278815.1 Hyphomicrobiaceae bacterium | reverse complement strand
AGTAGAAGTCGATGCCCGGCCCGTAGTAGGGCGCGTAGCCGTAGTCGGGGACCCAGACCCGCCGGCAACGCCGGTCGCCCCAGCGGTCGCGCCAGCAGCGGCGCAGCCACCGCGCCTTCTCGACGGTGCTCGTCTGCGCCACCGCCGCCTTCATGCCGCCTGCGCCGATCGCGGGTGCCGCGCTCGCGGGCGCCGCCAGCATGGCGAGGGCGCCGCTCAACACGGCCGCCGTCACCCACATGCCTTTGTCCATGGTCATTCCTCACGCCTTTTTATCGACCCGACGGAGCCGGCGCTCGGTTAACGACAGCGGATCAGATTGAGTTCCGGGGCGTGCGTGCGTTTGTCAGGCGCGAATGCAAATCTCTGGCATTAACCTTGTTGCGGGAACCCGGCCAAAAACCCGAGCGTTACCGCAGCGGTATGAATTCCAGAAATTGCCCCGTCACCAACCCTCCGGACAGCCACATGCGGATCGCGCTCATCGCCCCCTTGATCGAAAGTGTGCCGCCTCGCCTCTACGGCGGAACCGAGCGAATCGTCTCCTACCTGTGCGAGGAGCTCGTGGCCCAGGGCCACGATGTGACCCTCTTCGCCAGCGGCGACTCGCGAACCGCGGCCAAGCTCGTGCCGGGCTGCGATCAGGCGCTGCGCCTTGATCCGTCGATCAAGGATATATTTCCCTACTATATGCTGATGCTCGGCAAGGCCCGCCGCGCGACGTCTGAGTTCGATATTCTGCACTTTCATATCGACCAGTTCCATTTTCCTGTATTTCAAGAAATGGCACACAAGACGATAACAACGCTGCACGGCCGCCAGGACCTGCCGGATCTCCAGAGGCTCTACGCCGGCTTCCCGGAAATGCCCCTCAACTCCATCTCAATCGCCCAGCGGGCGCCGCTTCCCGAGGCGGCCTTCGCCGGCAATATTCCGCACGGCCTGCCGCGCGATCTCCTGAGCCCCAGCCTCACCGCGCGCGGCGGCTACCTGGCATTCCTCGGCCGCATCGCGCCGGAGAAGCGCGTGGACCGTGCCATCGAGATCGCGCGCGCCGTCGGGCTGCCGCTCAAGATCGCGGCCAAGGTGGACCGTGTGGACGAGGAGTATTTCCGCACGGCGATCAAGCCGCTGCTCGCCCAGCCCGGCATCGAGTACATCGGCGAGATCGACGACCGGACCAAGAGCCGCTTTCTGGGCGATGCGCGGGCGCTGCTCTTCCCGATCGACTGGCCGGAGCCGTTCGGGCTCGTGCTCATCGAGGCGATGGCCTGCGGCACGCCGGTGCTGGCCTTCGACAAAGGCGCCGTGCGCGAGGTGGTCGATGCGGGCGTCACCGGCTATGTGGTACAAAGCGTCGGCGAGGCCGTCTGCAAGATCGGCAGCGTACTGGCGCTGGACCGCGGCCAGGTGCGGCGGCGATTCGAGGAGCGGTTCACGGCCACCCGCATGACGCGGGACTACGTCAACCTCTACGCCTCGCTGATCGAACGGCGGGCCGGCACTCTGAGGGCGCGGGTAAGTCACCGCAGCGCCGCAAAACGGGTTGCGGGCCGCGCCGCGAAACGGCATGCTGCGGGCGGATTGCGGGAGAACGTCCCGATCGCCGCGGGCGGCGACCCGGGTGCCGGCAGCTCCTGATCCTGGCCTACAGGCCGCCAGCTGAGCAGACGAGCGATCCGCGGACAGTGCCTTCCATCGGCAAAGCGACGGGCTTGGAGATCAGGGGGCTCGGTGTAGGACCCGATCCGGGGATCGGCGAGGCGCCTTTCTACATCCCCGCCACCGGCTCGCCCTCCCGGCCGCGCTGCACGCTCAAGCACGACGACACCTTTGCCGTGTTCGACAATCACGGCGATATCGGCGCCAGCGGCGGCAACCCCGACGGCCTGTTCGACCGCGACACGCGCATCCTGTCGCACTTCGAGCTGCTGATCGACGGCACGCAGCCGCTGCTGCTGGGCTCCACCGTGAAGGACGACAACCTGCACTACCAGGTGGACCTCACGAACCCGGACGTCTACCTCGACGACAGGATCGTCCTGCTGAAGGACACGGTGCACATCGCGCGCGCCCTCTATCTTTACGGCGGCGCGCTGCGCCAGAGGATCGCGCTGGCAAACTACGGGCCGGACCCGGTGGATCTGACGCTGTCGCTCGCGTTCGCCAGCGACTTTGCCGACCTCTTCGAGGTGCGTGGCGTACGCCGCGAGCGACGCGGCCTCTCGCTCGTGGCACGCATCGACGGCGGCGGCGTGACGCTGTCGTACATGGGCCTCGACGGCGCCGTGCGGCAGACGTCCCTGAGCTTCGAGCCGGTGCCGAGCGCGCTCGGCGACAGCGTCGCCACCTACCGGCTGCGGGTGGAGCCCGGCGGCAGGCAGAACATCTTCACCACCGTCTCGGGGCGCGGCCTCAAGCAATCGACGCGCTCCTTCTTCGAGGGTCTGATCCAGCGCAACCGGGAGTACAGGGCCATCGCGGCAACGACGGCCGCCGTCGAGACATCCAACCCGCTGGTGAACGAGATCCTGTGCCGTTCCATCGGCGACCTGCACATGCTGATGACGGCTACGCCCGACGGGCACTACCCCTATGCCGGCATCCCCTGGTACTCCACGACCTTCGGCCGTGACGGGATCATCACCGCCCTGGAGATGCTCTGGATCGACCCCACCATCGCCGCCGGCGTGCTGCGCCGCCTCGCCCGCTACCAGGCCCGCACCGAGGATGCCCACGCCGATGCGAGCCCCGGCAAGGTCCTGCACGAGATGCGCGGCGGCGAGATGGCCGTCCTGGGCGAGGTGCCGTTCGCGCTCTACTACGGCAGCGTCGACGCCACGCCCCTGTTCGTGGTGCTGGCCGGCAGCTACGCCGAGCGCACCGGCGACTATGCGCTGATCCGCGAGCTGTGGCCGGCGATCGAAAGCGCGCTCGCCTGGATCGACGGGCCGGGCGACCCTGACGGCGACGGTTTCGTGGAGTATGCGCGCGCCACCGAGACCGGCCTCTCCAACCAGGGCTGGAAGGACTCCTACGACTCGGTCTTCCACGCCGACGGCGGCCTGGCCGACGGGCCGATCGCGCTCATCGAGGTGCAGGGCTACGTCTACCTGGCCAAACGCCTGGCGGCCGACTGCGCGCGCAGGCTGGGGCTCGGCCCGCGCGCGGCCGCGCTGGAAGCGGAGGCGCGCCGGCTGCGCCAGCGGTTCGAGGAGGCGTTCTGGTGCGAGACGCTCGGCACCTACGTCCTGGCGCTTGACGGCGCCAAGAACCCGTGCCGGGTGCGCACCAGCAACGCCGGCCACGCCCTCTTCGCCGGCATTGCCCGGCGCGACCGGGCGCGGCACGTCGCCTCATCGCTGCTGCGCCCGCCGTTCCACTCCGGCTGGGGCATCCGCACCGTGGCCCTGGGCGAGGCGCGATACAACCCGATGTCGTATCATAACGGGTCGGTCTGGCCGCACGACAACGCCCTCATCGGCCTCGGCCTCGGCCGCTACGACTTCCGCCGCGGCGTCGGTGCCATTCTTGAGGGCCTCGTGGGGGCCACCTCGTGCATGGAGGACCGCCGCATACCCGAGCTGTTCTGCGGCTTCCGCCGCCGCACCGGCCGTGCCCCGACACTCTATCCCGCCGCCTGCTCGCCGCAGGCATGGGCGGCCGGCGCGCCGTTCCTGCTCCTGCAAGGCATGCTCGGCGTGACCTTCGACGCTGCCGCACGCCGCATCCGCCTGGTGCGGCCGAGACTGTCGGCGCTGGTCGGCGACGTGATCGTCCGCAACCTCTCGCTCGGCGGCGGCACCGTCGACTTCGCCGTGCACCGACAGGGCGCCAGGGTGGCGCTGGACGTGCTGCGCGCCACACGGGGCCTGGAGGTGACGCTCGATCCGGGGTCAGCGGCGGAGTAGCGCCCGACCGAGGCTCATCGGTTGAGCAGCGTGTTGTGGATCGTCCAGTACGCCCTGACGATCGGCCTCGGATCCCGCGTGCGGCGCGGCGGCCTCACCGGCCGCAGCGGACGGACCTCGCCCGGCTCGATCGGTGCGTCGGCTTCGAGGCTCGGCAGCCCGTGCTCGGCGTTGATGTCCCCGATGCTCTTGATCTCGGGCACATCCGGCGCGCCGCCCAGCGCCTCCACGCCTGCGTTGTCGTAGGCGAACCACGGCAGGCGCTCTCTCTCGTAGTCCGCGGCCGTGAACGGGGGCGGCAGCGGCAGGGGGATGCTCGTGGCCGACAGCAGCTCCTCGGCGTCCACAAGCGTAATCACGCAACGGATGCGGGCCGACTGCTCCCAGCTCTCGATGCCCCCGTAGGAATCGGTAGCGATGCGCTCCTGAATGCGCCCACCGGCGGCAAGGGACAGGATGGTCGGCGGCTGGGCGGCGAAGCCCAGGGCCCATGGGGGCGCGTCCTCGCCGTCGCCGCCGTTGGCGGCCGCGTACTGGGCGCGCAGCAGCTCATAGCGCGCGGCCTTCATCGGATGGATGACGATCTGGATGCCGCCGTGCCTGCCCTTGCCCGCAATCTGCTGCTCCACCAGGTAGCCGCTGCCCAGCGGCACGGCCACGAACTGGCGGACCACATCGGTCTCGCGGGTGCGGAAGCCGTCGAGCGCGGGCTGGGGCGGCGCCACGATGTAGTCCTGCTCGGCGGCCGTGAGGCGCTCCGTCCAGCGCCGGCCGTTCAGGACGTTGGTCTGGCCGGCGCCGATCTTGATGGCGCAGGGATAGCCGATGTCGAACGCGATCCACATGGCGTCGCCCCGCCGCATGGGCATGAGAACGCCGCCGCGGTCGGCCCACATCGGGGGGAGGTGCGCCAAGAAGTCGTCCAGGTGCCGCAGCGGGAAGTGCCCGTGCCCGGCGGGAAGCGGATAGGTCTTGCCGTCGTCGGGGACGCGCAAGGTGCGCTGGAAGAGAAGCTCGGTCTCGGCGTGGGGATGAACCTTGTCGAAGGTCGCAACCAGTCGATCCTTGTCGATATAGAAAAACCCGCTCATCGCTCCCTCAAAGCCGCACCCGCCACCAGCTGTGGCGCACTATCCTCGCAACCCTGAGGATAGCGCGCTCCGGCGCAGGAGCCAGCAGAAATTCTGCCGCGCTCGCTTGGCTCCGGCCTTCTGGACGCCTACGCACGGGACGGCTCGACGGCCCCCACCCGGATCACGGTGTCCGGCTTGACCTCTCCGTCGGGTCCGAGCCGCTCATCGCCTTTCTTGTCAGCCACGTCCACCAGATCGCCGGCAAGAGCCAGATTCGGCGAGCCTGTCAGCGTCTCGGCGTCCTCGGCATAGACGTCGAGCCACGGCAGATTGACCTCGGCAAATTCGGCGGCCGTGGGCGGCGGGTGCGGGAGTTGGTCGCCGGTGATCTCCTTCCACTGCAGGGCATCGGCGAGGGTCACAAAGCAGCGGCACGTCTTCCGTTCGACCGACTGCTCCCAAGCCTCAATCCCGTAGGGGTCTCGGTAGATCGGCTGCTTCATGCGCCCGCCGGCGGCGAGGGACATCGGACGCCGAAAATACGGACCCGACGGCTGGGGTGCAGAGAAGGCAAGCAGCGACCAGCCATTCACCCACTCCATCAGCTCCTCGTATCGGTTGCGGATGGTGCGCTCGTAGTGGTCCGCCTTCATGGGGTAGGCGACGATCTGTATTCCGCCGGGCTCGGCCTGGCCGGTGAGCTGCTCCGCCACCGGGTAGCCGGAGCCCAGCAGCATGGCCACGAACTGCCGGATCTCATTCCGGGCGTTGCAGAAGCCATAGAACCGCGGCTGCCTCGGAATAACGATGTAATCCTGCTCGGTAGGGTCGAGCTCGTCCTTCCAGGGCTTGCCGCTGATGGCGTTGATGTTGCCCGCGGCGATCTTGATGGCGAAGGGATAGCCCTTGACCCATCCGCCCCCGCTGAAGGCCATATACATGGCCTCGCCTTTGTAGAGCGGCATGATCACGCCGCCCCGCTCGATCCAGTCTTGCGGAACCCGCTCCCCGCAGTCGTCGAGATCCTTGAGCCGAAACGCCCGGTGGCTGGGCGGGAGCTTATAGAGCCTCCCGTCAACAGGAACGCGCAGGGTCCGGCGAAACTCGATTGCCATCTCCGCGTCGTCGTGGACCTCCGGGAACCGGAAAATCAAGCCATCGTGCTCAATCTGAATCATGGCGTGCCTCGCTACTCGTTGCACTGCGCTCCGCCGTCGCCGTCACCACTTGCCGTCGCGCACCACCCTGACAACCTTGAGGATGGCGCGATCCGGTGCGTCCTTGAGCTGCCGGATCAGCTCCGCAAATAGCTTGGGCCGCTTCCGGATCACCGCCTGCAGCTCGCCGGAAACCTTGCCCGCCATGGCCAGCAGCACGTCCTTGTCCTCGCCCAGCTCGGCCGCCAGCCTGACGATGGTGGCCTCGGAAGGCGGCGGCACCTGCTCGCGTTCCACCTTGCTCAGGTAAGCCGGCTCCACGCCAATGCGTTGCGCGACCTGGCGGAGGCTGAAGCGCTTGTCCTCCAGCTCCCGATCCTCGCGCACCCTGCGTATGTGGTCGCCAAACCCCTGCATGTATGGACTCCAGTATGTGTTATGTGTACTACATAGTACACAGTTGTCAAGTATGATTTTTCCACTGCCCGCGAAGAACGGAGCGGCGCTTCCCACCGTCGCCGCGCATTGGCACCTCCAGCCCCGCGAGACCCCTGAGGGCCGCCTCATAAGGGTGGATGCCGCTCGCCCTGTCTCGCTTGAGCTTCCCGAAGCTTGCAGGGGCTGAGCCGTTTCGCGCCGGATCCTGGTGCCGGATCCTGGCGAACCACGGCGCATCGGCCGTGTCCGTATCGGCCCGCGAGATGAAAAATCCCGGCGCAACGTGCTATCGTCCAACGTGCTATGTCTGCCGTTTCGGGCGGTCCTCAAGCTCCACGTCGGGGTAGCCTCAAGCAATGCCGGCACGCTGGCGGGCTGTCGTGTCGGGAAGGTGGCCAGGAAGACCAAGCACGGTGCGGCTCTCGGATGTGACCGATACGGGGA
>JBAPMW010000067.1:0-2702 GCA_049278815.1 Hyphomicrobiaceae bacterium | reverse complement strand
TTTGAGGCGGAGCAACCCATCTGCATGACCGGCTTGGCGATTGAATGGATCGCTCTCCCTTACGTCATCCGGCGCCGCTCGCTCGCGGAGCGGGCGAGCGGTCCAGGTCGGGACTCATGCACCTGCGAGCTTGCTCTCGGATCGGATGGGTCGCATCCTCGCCTCATGGGTGTCCTCGCCGTGCTACGGAGAGATTAAGGAAGGTCACCCGCGTCCTGCGACCGCGGCCATGATGCGCTTCTCGGAGGCGTCGATCATCTCGGCAATCGCCCGCGGCAGCGCGTCCACCTTGGACTCCATGGTGTCCACCTTGGACTCCAGCCGCTCCAGCCGGAGCGTGTGCTCGTCCTGGACAGCCTGCACGCGCGCGAGCTTGGTCACCACCCAGCGCAGCGTCTCGGTGGTCTCACCCTGGGCGCGCTCCAGCGCAGTTGTGCGCATGTCGAGGTCTTCTACCGTCAAGGCCATGGCTCCCCCTATAGCAGGCGTACCGCGCCCCTGAAAAGGCTTCCTGCTCCTTCACGTGGGCCAGGTCCCCGCTGCAAGCGCATGCACCCTCCTCCCCGTGACTTTCGCTTCCGCCGTCGACGCCATCCTCGCAGTGCGCCCGCTCATCCTCACGTTCCATCCGGACCCGGCGGGTCAGACACGGTTGCATCCACTGACGTCGGAGCCATGGTGTCAGACCCGGAGGGTCTGACACCTCCGCGATGCGAGAGATAGTATCGTCGTCTGCGATATTGTCAAGCAAGAATCCGATATTGCTACTATTTTGCATACACGCCGCCCTACGTGTGGAGAGGGGCTGACGGCCATCGTCAATCTCGCAGGCACACCGTCCGCTCGTGGGTCTTGGCTGCGTGCAGACGCGCTTGCGCAGCAATCCCGCCCTGTGGTCCCCTCTTGGCAGAGGCAACGGCCAAGAGGCACCATAAGTGGCACGGAACGTCATCGCCCCGGTCGCAGGTCAACTCATTGCGCGCCTGGTGCAGGAGGGAGACACGGTCTCCGCCGACACGGAGGTCGCCATCGTCGAGGCGATGAAGATGCACATCCCGGTGAGCGCCGAGCAGGCCGGGCGCGTCGCGAGTTGGCTGGTGGATGAGAAGAGCGCGATCGCCGAGGGCCAGGCGCTGCTGGCGCTGGAAGACTGAGCCACCCATGAGCTGGAAAGCAGAGCTCGACGAGCTGGAGCGCCGTCGCCGCCTTGCCCTGGAGCTGGGCGGCCCGGACAAGGTTGCCCGCCACAAGGCCCAGGGCAAGCTCACCGTGCGCGAGCGCATCGCTGGGTTGGTCGACGAGGGCTCGTTCGAGGAGATCGGCTCCGTCGCCGGCTTCCCCGAGTACGACGCGGAGGGCAATCTCACGGGCCTCACCCCGGCCAACGTGGTGTGCGGCCGCGCCCGCATCGACGGCCGCCCCGTGTTCGTCACCGGCGACGATTTCACCGTGCGCGGCGGCGCCAACGACGGCGGCCTGCGCGAGAAGTTCCAGTTCGCCGAGACCTGGGCGCGGCGCTGGCGCGTGCCGCTGGTGCGGCTCGTGGACGGCACCGGCGGCGGCGGCTCGGTCAAGCACCTGGAGACGCTGGGACGCACCTACCTGCCCGACGTGCCGCAGTTCACGGAGGTGCTCGATGCCCTCTCCGAGGTTCCCATCGTTGCACTGGGCCTCGGCTCGGTAGCCGGCATGGGCGCGGCGCGGGTGTGCGCCAGCCACTACGCGGTGATGGTGCGCGGCACCTCGCAGCTGTTCGCCGCCGGCCCGCCGGTGGTGGCGCGCACCGGCCAGACCGTGACCAAGGAGGAGCTGGGCGGCTCCATCATCCACGCCCGAAACGGCACCGTCGACGACGAGGCGGAGAGCGAGGCCGAGGCCTTCGCCCGCGCCCGCCGCTTCCTCGCCTATCTGCCCGCCTCCGTGCACGAGCTGGCCGCGCGGCAGTCGCGCGGCGATCCGCCTGACCGCGTGGCGGAGGAGCTGCTGTCGGTGGTGCCCCGCGACGCCCGCAAGGTCTACAGGATGCGGCCGGTCGTGGAGGCCGTCATGGACGCCGGCTCGTGGATGGAGATCGGCAAGGCGTGGGGCAAGTCCGTCATCACCGGCCTTGCCCGCCTCGACGGCTGGCCGGTGGCGGTGCTGGCGAGCGACCCCTACCACTACGGCGGCGCCTGGACCGCGGACGCCTGCCGCAAGGCGATCCGCATGGTGGATCTGGCGCAGACCTTCCAGCTCCCCGTGGTGCACCTCGTCGACATCCCCGGCTTCCTGATCGGCAAGGAGGCGGAGGCCTCGGGCGTGATGCGCTTCGGCACCCAGGCGCTGGCGGCGGTGCGCAACTCAACGGTGCCGTGGTGCGCCATCATGGTGCGCAAGGCCTTCGGCATGGCCGGCCTCGCCCAGCGCAACGGCTCGGCGGCGTTCCTGCGTTACGCCTGGCCCTCCGCCCAGTGGGGCTCGCTCCCCATCGCCGGCGGCGTCGACGCCGCCTACCGCGCCCAGATCGAGGCCGCCCCCGACCCCGCCGCCACGCGCGCCGAGATCGAGGCCAGGCTGGAGGCGCTGCAGTCGCCGCTGCGCACGGCGGAAGCCTTCGGCGTCGAGGAGATCATCGACCCGCGCCAGACGCGGGCCTACCTCTGCCGCTTCGCCACCCTCGCAGCGCCCCTGCGCCAGCCCGGCCGGCCGCACTTCGGGTATCG
>JBAPMW010000066.1:0-2531 GCA_049278815.1 Hyphomicrobiaceae bacterium | reverse complement strand
GCCACCAGCGCGTCGATCACTGTGGCGCCGATGCCCTCGATGTTGTCGAGATCCTGGTAGGCGTCGCTGCCCCGTCCCCCCGCCGTTGCCGCCTCCGCCGCGGCGCGGAAGGCCTCGATGGTGCCGAGCGCCTTGGCCAGGTCCCGCGCGGTGGTCTCGCCGATGTGGCGGATGCCGAGCGCGTAGATGAAGCGATCCAGCGGAACCTTGCGCCGCGCCTCGATGGCCTTGAAGAGGTTCTCCACCGACTTGGCGCCGAAGCCCTTCTTCTTGGTGAGCCGGTCCGCCTCGGGGAGGCGGGCGTCGCGGGCGGCCAGGTTGAAAATGTCGGCCGGCTGCACGATGCGGCCCTCGTCGTAGAACAGCTCGATGCGCTCCTCGCCCAGGCCCTCGATGTCGAAGGCGTTGCGGGAGACGAAGTGCTTTAAGCGTTCCTTCCGCTGGGCCGGGCAGATGAGGCCGCCGGTGCAGCGCCGCACCACGTCGGCGCGGCCCTTCTCATCGGTCTCGCGTACCGCGTGGCTGCCGCAGGCGGGGCACACCTCGGGCATCCGGTAGGGCTCGGTGCCGGCGGGCCGCTTTTCCAGGACCACGCCCAGCACCTGCGGGATCACGTCGCCGGCGCGGCGTACCATGACGGTGTCGCCGACGCGGATGTCCTTCCGCGCGATCTCGTCCTCGTTGTGCAGCGTGGCGTTGGAGACGACGACGCCGCCCACCGTCACCGGCTCCAGCTTGGCGGCCGGCGTGAGCGCGCCGGTGCGGCCCACCTGGATGACGATGTCCAGCACCCTGGTGGTGGCCTCCTCGGCCGGGAACTTGTGGGCGATGGCCCAGCGGGGGCTGCGCGAGACGAAGCCCAGCCGCTCCTGCCAGTCGAGCCGGTTGACCTTGTAGACCACGCCGTCGATGTCGTAGCCGAGCTCGGGCCGCGCCAGGCCGATCTCGCGGTAGAAGGCCAGCATCGCCTCGATCGTCCCGCACAGGCGCATCAGCGGATTGGTAGGCAGCCCCCAGGCGCCGAACGCCGCGATCACGCCCACCTGCGTGCTGGCAGGCAGCGCGCTGGCCGCCCCCCAGGCGTAGGCGAAAAACCGCAGCGGGCGGCGCCCGGTGATGGATGGGTCGAGCTGGCGCAGCGAGCCGGCCGCGGCGTTCCTCGGGTTGGCGAACACCTTGGCGCCCGCCGCCGCCTGCTCCTCGTTCAGCCGCTTGAAGTCGGCGTGCGGCAGATAGATTTCCCCGCGAACCTCGATGCGGTCGGGGACGCCCTTGCCTTTGAGCCGCTGCGGCACCTGGCGGATGGTGCGTACGTTGCCGGTGACGTTCTCGCCCTCCTCGCCGTCGCCGCGGGTGGCCGCCAGCGCGAGGCGGCCCCGGTCGTAGGTGAGCGAGATGGAGAGGCCGTCGATCTTGGGCTCGGCCACCACCTCCACCGGCTCCTCGGCGCTGAGCCCAAGGAAGCGGCGCACGCGGGCGGTGAACTCGGCCACCTCCGCGTCGTCGAAGGCGTTGCCGAGCGACAGCATGGGCACCCTGTGCCGCACCTTGCCGAACGCCTCCACCGGCGCTGCGCCTATGCGCCGGGAGGGACTGTCGGCGCGCCGCAGGGCCGGGAAGCGCGCCTCGATCTCGGCGTTGCGCTGGCGCAGGGTGTCGTAGTCGGCGTCGGAGATCTCCGGCGCATCCTGGCGGTAGTAGAGCCCGTCGTGGTGGGCGATCTCCTGGGCGAGCCGCTCCAGCTCGGCCGCAGCCTCCGCCTCGGTCAGGTCGCCGACGGGCTTGCCAGCATCAGGTCCGGTCGAATCGGGCGTCGTCATGCCGGCATTGTGCTCCCAGGCCGGGGATGATGCCAGCCTGTGCCAGGTCCGGGTCAGGCGCACCCGGTCCCGTCGGCGCCGGCTCGATCGTTCGGGGATGGCGCCCCTGCGATTGCCCAGCGCCTGCCCCGCGGGGCATGATGGATGCGTCGCGTATGTGGAGGGCGGACGGCGTGAGGGGAATCGCATTCCGGGTCGACGATCTCAGCGGACCGGCGATACAGGCGCTCGTGGTGCGGCACCTGCGCGGGATGCACGAGAATTCGCCGCCCGGGAGCGTGCACGCCTTCGACCTGGCGCAGCTGCGGCAGCCCGGCCTGACGTTCTGGTCGGCGTGGGTGGGGGACGAGATCGCCGGCATCGGCGCGCTGAAGCGGCTCGATTCCGGGGGCGGCGAGATCAAGTCCATGCGCGTGGCGGACGCGTGGCTCGGCAAGGGCGTGGGGCGGGCGATGCTGGATCACATCGTCGGCGAGGCGAGACGCATGGGGCTGACGAGCCTGTGGCTGGAGACGGGCGGCTCGCCGGCGTTCACGCCGGCGCTCAGGCTCTACGAGACGGCGGGGTTCATGCGCTGCGGGCCGTTCGAAAGCTATGTCGACGATCAGTTCAGTGTGTTCATGATGCGGACGATCTGATCGAGGTGCGCCCGGCGGCCATGGCGGGTCGCGGCGTCGGCACGCGCACCCGCCCCTCAATGCAGCGCAACGC
>JBAPMW010000065.1:0-2790 GCA_049278815.1 Hyphomicrobiaceae bacterium | reverse complement strand
AGGTGCTGCGCACGGGGCTGCAAGCCGCGTCATGGATCGCGGTCGTGCTGGAAGCGCGCCTCCGGCACGACGACACCGGCGCCCGCCACAAGGCCCAGAATGGCGTCTGTACGCAGCTTGGGTTGCTGATCCTCCCGCTCGTCCCCCACGATATCGACGAAATACCCTCTGGCGAAACGCTGCCCGACGAAGTTGCGCTTCCCTTCCCCGTACACGCGGGCGAAAATGGAGCGTGCTCTTGCCCTTGATAGCCCGACCACCTGCGACACCCGCATACTTCGCTGACAGCCGCGCCCGAAGGGCCAAGCTGACCAGTTCACGAGGTTGTGATCAACCACGGCAAACTTCAGCTTCCCACCTGAGATTCCCCATAAATGTCTCCGTATACGACAGGTACAAGCGTGCCAATAACGGAACAGATTGTTAACTGATTGTCTGAGGCGATGTGCTTCCAGGCACGTTTGGTCGAGATCGCCCAAGGGCTCACCCGAAACGGGGATGGAGAAGTTTCCACGATTCCCCAGTTAATTAGGTGGGAACCAAAGTGCGCTTCCCATGGAGACATCCTTTGCCAAGGTCAGCTGGCGAGGCGCCGCGCTCAGATCTGAAGGGTGTGCGTGTCCTTGTTGTGGAGGATCATTGGCACGTTGCCAATGCCCTGAAGTTGTTTCTTGAGACCGAAGGCATGGAGGTGAGCGGACCCGCTGCCACAACGACTGACGCCCGTCGGCTGGCGGCTGCGCAGAAGCCGGACCTGGCCGTCGTCGACATCAATCTCAAGGGCGAAATGGCCTACGCCCTAATCGATCACCTGCACGATCAAGGGGTTCCGATCGTGGTCGTCTCCGGTTATGCAGTGCTGCCAAGCGTGACGGACAAGGTCGTTGCCGTCATGCAAAAGCCGTTCAATGCACAGGAGTTGCTAGCGGCCCTCCGCCGGGCGCTTTTCCCATGACCTTGAAGGTCGGGTGGACCGTACCTTGGGCTAGACTGGGCACGCACTTCGTCCTGGGTTCGATGTCGAGCGCAACGGGCAGCAATAACCACCCGCATTCTCGGAAGGGCGGTGGCAGGTCAGGAATCCCCGTGGGCTCAGGGTCCGGAGCGGGGCCGATATTCGGGGACTGGCGACCGGGCAAGAGTGCCAAAAGAGTCGTGCGGACAAGTTCGGCCGCGTCCGCCTCCAACAGCGTCTGCACGGCCTCGATCCCCGCCGTCAGGCAGAAGCTCGAAGCAGTTGCCCACGGAACCAGCACCCCGAGCCTACCGACTCAAGGCGAGCAACGCCTCATCATCCTATTTCAACAGAATGCCGATTAACCATTCGCGTAGCTCGAGTTAGAAGCTGAAGACCAATAGTATAGGCAGCGCCCCCGGACTCACCCTTTGGGGGAAACCTATGCCCTTCAGCCAGCTATCCCCGGCGGTGAAGCAAAGCATTCGCTTTGGTCTGCTCAAGGTCGTGATCGCCGCTCTGGCATCGATGTTCTTGATCGCTGCCGTGTCTACAATCTGGAATGCCCGGTCACAGCAGAAGCTAGCCGAGGCGGAGATGGCCCGCACGGTTCATGCGGTGGCGGCCGCCCTGGACGACTCTTTGCGGATGACAACAACCGCCCTTGAAAGTTTTGCGGCGACCCTGGAGCAAGAAGGCAAGCCGGAGGCGCTTTATGCCATAGCTCTGGCCGTCAAGACCAAGCATCCGGAGTGGTCCGAGGTGATGCTCCACAACGCTGCCGGCGGGCCCATTTTCAGCACGGCCCGACCACTTGGATCGTCCTTGCCGCAGACCGGCACGCGCCCTCTCTGGGTGAGGAAAGCTATGGGCGAAAACGGTCTGCAGATCTCTGATTTGATGTATAGCCTGGTTGCCAATGCGTATGTGGTAGTGCTGTTCCATCCCGCTACGACAAAGGACGGGACACGCTTCGGTATCACCGTGTCGATCACCGCAGAGAAATGGACCCGCCTTCTTCAGCAGCTGCCCGTACCCGCTGGCTGGGGTTGCGGCCATCATCGACGGCAACGGCATTGTGATCGCCCGCACGCCAAGAGCCCCCGAGTTCGTGGGCAAACAGGCTCGCAAGTGGTTCCTTGACGTAATCCGATCGGCGCCGAGCGGCCACGCAACGGGCCCTTCGCTCGAGGGGGACACGCTGTCGGTTACCTACACGCGATCGAGCATCTCGGGATGGACGATTGCGTTTGCTGCTCCCGCTTCGTCGACGGTGGCGCCGCTGCGGCAGGCTTTAATCATGGCTGTTGCACTCAACGGGGTCGTGTTTGCCACCGGCCTGCTCCTGGTGTTGACCTTCGCGCGTCACCTTTTCCGGTCCTTGGACTGGTTGGCACGACCCGCGGACGCCATGATCGTGCCAAGCTCATCGGTATCCGCCGCCATACCCCCGATGGCCAGGGAGGTCGGTGCCGTCCATGAAGCAATTCGACGTGTGAGTGCACACTTGACGGCGGCCAAGGAGCGGCAGCTCAGATCAATGCGCGAGCTGCAACACCGGGTGGGGAACGAGCTTCAGGCCATCATCAGTCTCATTGCGATGGCTGGCGGAGCAAGCCAGTCAGAAGAATGCCGCCACGTCCTTCGTGATCTGGAGGGACGCATCGATGTACTCCATCGTGCCCATGCACAACTGGACAGAAGCGGAGAAGCCGATATCGTCGAACTCGGTACCTTTCTGCGCGATATCTGCATCCACGGCATCGCCCTCTACGGTTGCCGAGCCGATGGCCGGATTGCACTTGAGGCCCGCACCGACAAAGTCCATGTTAGAC
>JBAPMW010000064.1:0-2311 GCA_049278815.1 Hyphomicrobiaceae bacterium | reverse complement strand
CGCCGGGCTTTCGCCGCCCCGCGAAGTGCGAAGCCTGCGCATTTTTTCGGTTTCCGGCAACCCGCCATCGACCGACCGGCCGCACGGTCCCTGCCCGGCAGGGACGCCGCGAAGTCACCGATCCAGGTACTATATTGGGCTTACACGGGATCGTCGCGCAGCGCATCGAGGTCGTCGGCATCCTCGTAGCCGGCAGCGATCGCCATCATGCGCGCCGTCACCATCGCGCGGTAGGAGTGAATGACGAAGAGCGGGTTGCGCGTATCGGGGAGCGGATCGGCGATCACCGCGGCGAGGTCGAGGCGACGAGCCGCCTCGCGCAGCACCACAAGCCCGCCGTTCGAGGAGTGAGGTTGCCGGCATCCCGCGTGGCTGTGAGCGGCTTGGTCCAGACGGGTCACAGGCCCGGGAGAAACGGCGTAGCTTCGGCCATGGCAGCGGCGAATCCGGTGCGAGACGCGCGCACTCTGCTTCGACACCAGAATGTTACGCGAATCCAACCGCTTCGTCGCCGTCCTTCGAGTCGCATGCGAACCTACGGCGAATAAAGTGGGCTAATCAGGTGCCCTCGGCAGTGCGGGCTCAGGCCGGTACGGCGGGAGGCGAGCCAAGCCGTACGGAGGGGGAGCCCACCTGGGCAGGTGTCGGTGTCGTAGGGCCGCAGGCGACGCTTGATCCCCTCTGTCGATCAGCCGGCCTACCTCTCCGGCCTTCGCCGGATGCTTACCCACGATGCTACCTGAAGCCGTGACCAGTCGTGGAAAGGCTGACAGCCGAAATGGTTTTCTCGCATTGTACCGGACTGCCAGACTGCCTCTTGCACCGCCGTTTAGGGACTCGGAGGTGCAACGATGGCAATGCGGTGTATTTCCGCGTTCGCGACGTTGCCGTTGACGGCGATAACGGCGGACAGGGTGTAGCGACCGGCCGCCAGGCGGTCTTTCAAGTCGACCTGGAATGTTGCATCGGCGCCGAGCGTTGCGTTTCCGGTGAGCGCTACGCGCCCGTCTTTGTCGCTCACGACGTAACGATATTCCGGCGCTGCGCGTTGCAAGGCCGGCCTCGGAACGTCCTTCAGCGGCGTGCGCACCAAGCGGTAGCTGCGCTGGAACCTCTCGACGACCTCGATGTCTCCGGAGACCCTCAGACGCCCGTCCTTCCACTCCGCCTTGGTGACGAACCCGCGCCGGGGAATAGCGTAGGCATCGTAGGATCCCACGCCCAACGGATAGGTAAGGTCGCGAAACGCCTCCAGCGTGACGCTCTCCGGCGTCCAGCTCTTGAGCTTGTAGGGTCCGTTGGTCACCAGGAAATGGCCGCTGGCCTTGTAGAACTGAGCGAGCGCCCGCCAGCGCTGGCGCGCCTCCTCCTCGGTGACGTGCGCGCGCAGGGCCTTGGGGCGGAACGCTGCAGCGTCGAGGTCCGACACCAGCTCTGCCAATTTGCCTTTCAGCTCGCCTGAGCGCACGAGATCGAGCCAGGGCACGCCGCGCCGGCTCGCCTCGGCCTCGGAGAAGGCGGCCCAGCCGCGGCTCACAGCCTCCTCCATCAGCACCAGGACGTGCCAGGGCAGCGTGCTCCACGGCGGCGCTACCATCGCGGCCGCATCGGGATCGCCGGGCGCGATGTCCAGGTAGACCTCGAAAGCGAGGATCTCGCGCACGAACTTCACGTCGCCCACGAGGAAGGACTTGGCGCCGGCATCGACGCCAACGGGGCGCACGGCGACAAGGTGTCGACGCAAGGTCGCGGTCGCGGCGTCGACCACAGGATCATAGTGTCCATCCTGGGCGCTGTCGCGCACGCCCCACCGGCAGGCGAAGACATAGGCGTAGAGCAGGTCCGCCATGCCGGTCCTCGTCCCATCGTGGAACGCGGAGCCGAGGACGCTGTAGGTGAGCTTCACCCGCGCCGCAGACTTGTCCGGCGTGGCGAGATCGCCATCGGGCGCACGCGGAAGGACGGCGCCGGGCGGTATGGGCACGGTCTCTGCGGTCTCGGTGGCAACCGCAGTGGGCGTGGCCACCGCACGGCTCTCAACGATCGGCTGGGCGGTGATGGATAGGCCCAGCACGGTATAGCCCACCATCAGCGCGGTGAGCGGGACCTGGGATTTCAACGCGACGCCGGGAGCAGCGTAGGAGCCGACCGCCTTGAGGTGGGCGAGATAGACGGCCGTGACGTGGCCGACAACGATTGCGGCGACCGCCGCGTACCAGGCGAAGCGGGCTCCGACCAGGCCGATGTCGACCCGATACCCGCTGGTGCCGAGCAGGTTCCAGCCAAGGCCGAGCGGGTCGGAAAGCAGCGG
>JBAPMW010000063.1:0-3072 GCA_049278815.1 Hyphomicrobiaceae bacterium | reverse complement strand
CGCCAGACGGGCGAGGAGCGCCGCCGGAACGGTTGGATAGCGCGGCAGGCGCTTCGCCTGGTCGTCGGGGATGGAGGTGAGCAGGAGGCTGGTGGCCGCAAGCGTGTAGAAGCCGGCGACGGCGCCGGTCGGTACCTCGACCGCGACGAAGCAATTGCCTACGCGGCGCCGGACGTCCTGCGTAACGTGTTCCCGGAAATAACGGTCGAGCGCCGAGACGCCGCACGCGAAGGCGGACCGGTCGTGGGCGCTCGCAAGCGCCTCGATGGTGAACAGTGGCGCGCGGCTCACTTGGACGCAACGAGGCGCCTGCGCGCCGCCGCTGCCCGCTTCAGGGCCGGCGCGGGCTCCGGCGGAGCGGACAGGAGTGTTGCGACCTGCTCGCTGGCGGCGCGGGAGAGCGTGATGATTTCCGTCTCGGCGATAACCTTGCGGGCGGCGTCCTGCGCCGCGGTCACGACGAAATCACTGACGGAACGCCCCTGAATCTCGGCGGCCCGCTTAAGCAGCGCATGAATGTCGGGCGGCAGCCGGGTCTCCAGGCGGGCCGTTCGCGACATGGGGGTGCTCTCTTCGGTGTTCATGATCCAAGGAATGTACGGTAAATTTCCGTACATTTCAAGTTCTATCCTCTGCTGGCATATCCCCTTGGTATCCATGGGTTATTCGCGCGGCGGCCAGCCATGCAGCGGATGTCAGGGGCCGGCCGCGAGGCGCTTGAGCCCCTCCTTGCTTGTTTTCAGGTCGGGGCGCCTGGCCAGCGCGCGGTGGAAGTCGGCCATCGCCTCCTCGCGCCGGCCGAGCGCCTCGAGCAGGCGTCCGCGAACGTCCAGCACGGCGGGGACATCGGGTTGCAGCTCGAGCGAGGTTTCGGCGTAGCCCAGCCCCTTCTCGGCCTGACCGGCGAGGAGCTGGAGCCGGGCGTGCTCGGCAAGATCCCACGGCGAGCTGGGCTCGCCCAGGAGCTCGATGGCCTTTTCGTAGTCGGCAATCATGGCGGCCCGGTCGCCCTTGGCTTCGTGCAGGCGGGCGCGGATTTCGTAGGCCGCGGAAGAGTTCGGCGCTTTCTCGATCGCCTTCGCGACATCTTCGAGGGCGCGGCCATGATCGCCCCTGGCTTCGAAGGCTTCGGCGCGGGTCAGGAGGTCGGCGACATCTTCGGGTGCGCTCTTCAGGTTCTTGGACAGCATGTCGATGGCGGCGCTGTAATCGGCGGAAGCGCGCGCGCTGTCGCCCGAGGCTTCGAGGAGCTTGCCTCGGCGGATGTAGCGCCATGGCGACGGCCTCTCGATCTGGATGGCCTTGGAGATGTCCGCGAGCGCCTTGCCGTATTCGGCGCGGGCTTCATAGACCTCTGCGCGTTGGGCGTAAGAGCCAGCGCTGCCCGGATCGAGCTCGATGCGCTTGAAGGCATCGGCAAGCGCATGGTCGAGCTTGCCGAGGGCCAGGTAGGAGTCGGCGCGTTGGGCGAGGGCCGAGGTATCGGCCGGTTCGACCTCGAGGCGCCGTGAAAGGAGCACTATCGCGCGGGTGTGATGGCCGTCATAGGTATAGCCATAGATGGACGGGGGCCATTTCGGCTTGAGCTCGATGGCCCTGAAAAAATCCGCCATGGCATGGTTGTGCTTGCCGATGCTCCGGAAAAACTCTGCGCGCCGCGAATAGACATCCGGGTCGAGGGGCGAGAGCTCGATAGCCTTCGATAGATCGGCCGTGGCCTTCCCAAGATCGCCGGCCTTCTTGTAGGCGTTGCTGCGCACCACGTACGACCAGGCATTCTTGGGCTGCTTGTCCACCTCCTCGGTACGAATGTCGATCATCCGCTGCCGGTCGGCCCTGGCCTTCTCGGCGTTGCCTTTCTCCTTGTGGAGTTGCGCCCGGGCCTCGTAGGCGGCGGCATATTTGGGGTCCAGTTCGGCCGCCCGCGTGTAGTCCGCAAGCGCGCGGTCCGCGTCGTCCTTCCGGCCGTAGGCCTGGCCGCGCTTGTGGTGCGCCTTGGCGCTCTTGGGATTGAGCTCCAACGCCTTGGTGAGATCCTCGATGGCGCGGTCGTGTTCCCCCTTTTGGCCATAGGCATCAGCCCGGCGCGAATAGGCTTCCGCCTGCACGGCCTTGTCCTCGGCAAGACGCCCGATGGCGGCGCTGCATTCTTTGATGCGGTCGTCCTGCTCCGGGCCGTAGCTGTACTCGCGGCACCGACGCAAAGGGTCCTCGCGCGGTTCGATCTTCGTAGGCGTGATCTTCTGTTCGTTCGCGGTGCTTGGGGCCTTGGGCGGGGGCGTACTGCCGTCACAGCCGGCCAGCGCCAGCACCAGAACGAGCGCGGCGTATCCTGCCCTGGACATTGATCCCCCTGGTAAGAGCGCAATACTAAAGCGGCCCGAAGGCGTCAGTTCCTGTCATGGCCGCACGGGCGTCAACAAGAGAATTTCAGGGCTCGCTGTTGCGAACGGCTTGGGCGATCGAAGAAGCAGCCCCGGCCGCTCCCATTAGTGGAGCCGGCGGCCCGGAGAAGCGCGGCCGGGCTTACGCCTGATGTTTTCGAGGATGGCATTTGCTGCCTCCGCCGCGCGGCGATTATGCAGGTGCGAGAAACTGCTGAGCGGTGCAGCCTAACCTCGGGCTTAGCGCTCCGGCCGGGTGCCGGCCGATGCCGGGGCCGCGCGATCCAGCGTACTAACGACCGAGGCGAGGCTGGTCATAAACGCTTCGCGGGAGCGGCCCGGGAGCGCGTCGAGAACACGCCGGTCGACGCGCCTGGCGAGCGGCTCCGCGGTTCGGAGAAACGCACGGCCTTCGTCCGTCAATCTCACGGCATAGGCGCGCGCGTCCTCATTGGTACGGCGGCGCTGCAGGAGGCCCTTGCGCGTGAGGCGCCTGACAATATCGGCGAGCGTCGAGCGGTCGATGCCGGTGCGGTTCACGAGGGCGGTCTGGCTGAGGCCTTCGTTGTCTTCCACCGTCATGAGGACCGCCAGCTGGCGCGCGGTAAGGCTGCTGGTCTGCATTCCCATGGCGAAGAGACCTGATCGACAGCTTGATATGCCCGATGCAGGAGATGAAGGGGGGAGC
>JBAPMW010000062.1:0-7991 GCA_049278815.1 Hyphomicrobiaceae bacterium | reverse complement strand
CCTGGGAGACCTGAGGCCTGGTTGCGGGGGCGGCGCTCGGGGCGGCCCTCGGGGCGGCAATGGCGCTCTCGCCCTCGCCCAGCAGCACGGCAATGGGGGTGTTGACCTTCACCCCCTCGGTGCCCTCCGCCACCAGGATCTTGCCCACCTTGCCCTCATCGACGGCCTCAACCTCCATGGTGGCCTTGTCGGTCTCGATCTCGGCGATCACGTCGCCGGCCTTGACCGCCTGGCCCTCCTTGACGAGCCACCTGGCGAGCTTGCCCTCCTCCATCGTGGGCGAGAGCGCAGGCATCAGGATCTCGGTGGGCATGCGGTGTCTCTCTGCGAAGCTGATCGAGCGACCGAGGGCAAATAGGGCAGTAAGGCAATAGGGCAGTAGGGCAGTCGGGCAGTAGGGCAGTAGATGGCCCCAGCGAGGCCTATTGCCTTACTGCCCTACTGCCCTATTGCCTACTAACTTATTGCGGAGCGGGAAGTGGGCGAAAAGGTGCGCCACTCCCAGCGCGATCGGGAGTGGCGCCTCATCTCACGGCGCCGGGAGGGAACGCCCGGTGTCAGCGCCGCTGGTGCCCAGACGGGACGAGGTCCGACCGGTCTTCGCGAGCGTCCCGACGGGGGAGGAGGCGGGCGCCCGGGCGACCCGGTCAGCGATGGTGCCGCGCTGACCCGTCTAGCCTGACGCCGACAATGCCCGAAACCTGTGAACTCACCGTAAACGTGCGGCGTTAAAAAGGGCCTACCCGTGATAGCAAACGTCTGTTATTAAAATAGAGGACGGTGGCGGTCCCATGCTCGAATCATGGTCGAACCACGGTCGAAACATGGCGTTCGCTGCACCGCGAAAGCGCCGACTTGACTTGGAATAACAGGAGGTTAAATACGACGCCGGATTCGCACCGGCCTGTGTCAGTGATAGGCAGACGCCAGTGACAATCAAGATGCGAAGGTACCGGGGAGAGTATGGGGAAAGCTGACAGTAGCCGCGCGGCCAGGAAGGTCGTGCACAAGCGAGCTGAACCTGAGACGAATGGGTGTGGGCCCGTGCTGCCAACGAGGCCCGAGGTCAGACTGGTGAGGACCTCACCCCGCATGAAGCGAGGATCTCCTGCAGAGATCGTGGCCCTGCCGGAAGGCTACCGGCCAAGCGAAAACGAGCCGTTCATGAACGAGCGGCACAAAATCTACTTCCGCAACAAGCTGATCGACTGGAAGGCGGAGATCGTCCGGCAGAACCGGGAGACGCTCCACCTCCTGCACGAGGATTCGGCGCAGCACGCCGACTTCGCCGATCGGGCCACCTCGGAGACCGACCGCGCGCTGGAGCTGAGGGCGCGCGACCGGCAGCGCAAGCTGATCGCCAAGATCGATGCGGCGCTCGCCCGCATCGAGGACGGCAGCTACGGCTACTGCGAGGAGACCGGCGAGTCCATCGGCTTGCGCCGCCTCGAGGCCCGTCCCATCGCCACCCTCTCGCTGGAGGCGCAGGAGCGCCACGAGCGGCGCGAGCGGGTGTTCCGCGAGGACTGATGCGACATGCGGCGGCGCCCGGTGTGCCGCCGCTGTTCAGAAATCAGAAGTCAGAAATCAGACGCCATGAGGTTACGATTCTTGTGATTTCTGACTTCTGATTTCTGGCCGCTCCAGCACCTCGTCCAGATAGCGCCGCATCGCCTCCAGGTCGCGCAAGGTCACGTCGAGCTGGTTGAAGGGGATCTCGATACCGGCTGCCCGCAGCGCCTTGAGAATGGCGATGCGCAGGTCCGACTGCACGTCCCCGTGGATTCCCACATCGGGCAGCGTTATGCGGAGGTTGAACAAGAGTGCGCTGTCGCCGAAGGCTTCCAGCACCGTCGAAGGAGGTGGCACGCGCAGCACCTTGGGGTGCTCCTCCGCGCACTTGATCAATATGGCAACGACCTGCTCAGGGTCGGCATCGTAGGAGACGCCGACCTTGACGTTGAATGCCGCGAGTGAATCGCGATGTGTCCAGTTGAGGACGCGGCCAGTGATCAGCTCCGAATTCGGGATGATCAGGCTTGCCCGGTCGAAGGTCTCGATCTCGGTGGCACGCACGCTGATGCGGCGCACGTGGCCCTGCTGGTCGCCGACGATGAGGCGGTCGCCCACCTTGATGGGCCGCTCGATCAGCAGGATCAGCCCCGAGACGAAGTTGTTGACAATAGACTGCAGGCCGAAGCCGATGCCGACCGAGAGGGCGCCAGCGACGATGGCGAGGCTGGTGATGTCGAGGCCGGCGTAGGAGAGCGCGATCAGCGCCGCCAGCCAGACGCCGGCGTAGCCGAGCACGGTCTCTATGGAGTTGGCGATCGAGGGGTCGACGCGCGACTGGGCGGCGCGCTCGCGCATCCAGCGCTGAATGAGGCGGGTGGCGAGCAGCAGCGCGATGAACAGGACGATGCCGGCCAGGATGCGAACGAGCGAGATGCGGACCTGGCCGATCTCGAAGCCGAACAGCAGCGATTTCGACCAGTCGCGGATATCCGCAGCCGAGAACCCCCACTGCAGCATCAGGAAGGGCAGTGCGCAGAGGATGAGCGCGAAGGTGAGGGCAAGCTCGGTGAGGCCGGCGAGCTGCTGGCGGCGCGGCAGGTCGAGCCCGAGCCGGTGCTCCAGCGCGTCGCCGAGGGCACCGCTCAGCTCGGTGGGCTCGCGCGTGAAGGCGCGAATGGCGAGGTGGCCGAGCCAGCAGAGCAGCACGACGATACCCGTGAGCACGAGTTGCTGGGAGGCGAAGCGCGCAAGCGCCGCGTAGCCCAGCAATGCGGCGATGACGATGCCGATGGCAGCGATCCACAACGGCAGCTTGAGCCAGTACGGGCGATGGCGCGAGAAGGGCGCGCCGGCGGCGTGGTTCTGGGGGGTGAACGGCGTCAGCAGCACGCCGATCAGCAGAGCGGCGAAGATGAGGCTGAGCGCGATCGACTGCGCCACGCTGAGCGCGAGCGGCACGTAGAAGGCGCGTACGGTCTCCGTGAGCACGCCGTCGAGGGCGTAGACGGCAGCCATGGCGCTGAGCAGCCAGGTGAGACGGCGTGCCGGGCGATCCGCCAGGGAGCCGAGCCGCCATTGCGGCGCACCGGGGGCCAGCACGGCGCGTAGCAGGACCGAAACGGCGGCCACCACGAGCGCCGCCTTGAGGGCGGTCGGGGTCAGCTGCCCCCAGGGGTTGCCGGCGATCAGGTCAAGCGCATCCAGGCCGATGAGGAGGGCAACGCCGGCGGCGAGCAGCGGCAGCACCCTGAGCGCCGCCACCCGGAACGCCGAGACCGCGCGCTCGAAGAACGTGGGCAGCGGCGGCTCGGCTCGCTGTGACCGCCGGTGCGTCTGGCGCCACAGGATGAGGCTGAGGGCGCCATAGAGGAGAGCTGCGCCGCCAAGCAGCGTCCAGAGCTGCGTCTGCTTGGGGCGCGCCTCGTTCCACCAGTGCGTCGCCCACGCCCCGAACGGGTGGCTGACGCCCGCGGTGCTGGCCGCCATCTCGCGCCAGGCGCCGGGCGTGAGAGGGCTGGGCAGGCGCGTGAAGAGGCTCTTGGTGAACAGCGCGTGCCGCATGAGCGTGATGCGCTCGATGAGCTGCTGCGCCCGCACCTGGGCGAGCTCGCTCGACTTGATGGCGCCGTCGTAGGCGGCAGCCAGAGCCGCGAGCCGGCTGCGCTCGGCTGCCATCTCGGGGGCCTCGGCGGGCTCATCCTTGCCCGGAGCCGGGCCGAGCTTCTCGATCTGCGACTTGATGGCTGCGAGCTCGGGCCGCAGCGCCTCGGCGGCCGCGACGGTGTTGTCCAGCGCGTCCTCGACCTTGGTGCGCAGCTCGCCGAGCTCGCTCTCGGCCTCATGGATGTTCTGGAGCGCCCTGTCCGCGTCGGAGAGCGCCGTCGACGCCTTGGCGAGCCTGGCCGCGGCCTCCGGCGGCACCGCGGACTGAGGAGCAACGGCCTGCTCGGCTGCACGGGGCGGCTGCGCCTGTTGTGCGCGCGCATGCGGAGCGCCGGCGAGCTGCAGGACGAGCAGCCCGAGCAGCGCCAAAACCAGCATGCGAGCGGATGCGAACGGGAACACTATCGACTCTAGCCGACCGCACATGAGCACGGCCGGAGGGCCGCCACGTTGCGGGCAGCCTCGCTCATTCGTTGATTGCCTGTCCGAAACTGCGCGTCTTGCGGGCAAACACCGGAGGCTCCGGCTCCAGGCGGTCCTTGCCGTTAAGCGCCATCTCCTCCTCGTGCAGAGGCGCGGCAATGCCGGTCTCTATCACGACATCGACCGGTCCGCCGGTCATGATCAGGTGCTCCACGTCGTCGCGCCGGATCAGCACGAGGCGGCGCGTGCGGTCCACATGGGCCTGCTCCATGACGGCCAGCCGCGGCTCGGGCCGCGGCGGGAACAGCCAGGCGAAGCTGAAGCTGGTGTCGCCGGTGGTGAACACCCGGTAGCTCCACAACCCCGCAAGAATGGCCGCGCCGAGGAGCAGCGCGTAGACCAGATAAGTCAGCACCCATACCAGCCAGTTCATGTGCCGGACACCCTAGTGACGACCCGCGAAGTCTCGAAGCGCCCCACGCTGCAACGCGTCCGCTGCACCCGCGCTTTGGGCTGCGATCCGGCAGCCCAAGGATGGAAGAGCCGATGGGACGCCTGAGCGCCGCCAAGTTGTGCGCTATGGTTGCTTATAGGACTGCTTGCACTCTTCATGGCATCTTAACCTCATTGGCCGTTCTCTTGAAGCGCGAACGGCAACCCAGTGCAACGGTCAGACGCCGAACTTGGGCGAGTCTGGCAATGTTGTCACAGACTCGGCTGTGTATATGCGTCCAAATCCCGGCCTCCTTGCGTCCGCGCTCAGGGCCCCAGCCCCACAGAATCAGCTACGGTTCGGGCGCATGGCAAGACTCAAGGCACCAATCGGGGCCTCGACGATCGCTTCCGTCGCACGGGCGATGGGAGCGAGCGCCTCGGTTGTGGTGTCGGGGCTTGTGCTACTCGCTGTCGGCAGTGCCGGCGCCACTGCGTACAAGGCGGGCGGCCTGGTCGAGACAATCGGGCTCGGTTTGCTGGCCCTGCTGGCCGCTGCGGGCGTCTTCCTGGTGTTCGGGCTGCTTTCGGGTTTTCTGCGCCTGAGCGAGCGCGCGGCCGAAGCCGACATCGTCAAGACCGTCGCGGACGGCTTCGACACCGGCCTTCAGATTGTCAGCCGCACCGGCGCGGTGCTGTACCGCAACGAAGCGTTGCGGAGCCTCGCCGGCACACGCTCCGGGCGCCAGGCCACGCTGGAGGAGCTGTTCGCGGGAGAGCCGCAGTCGACCGAGGCCTTCTACCGGCTCAATCGCGCCGCCGATCGCGGCGAGGTCCGCGAGGAGGAGGTCTACGTGCGGCCGAGCATCCTCGACAGGCAGGGGGGCCGCTGGCTGCAGGTGTCGGTGACACCCTTTCAGGGCACAGCCGAGGGCAGCCGGGACGCGCCGCTGACGCTCTGGCAGGTGCACGACGTGACGCGCGAGCGCACGCGCGAGATCGAGACCGTCAGCAGCCTCCGGTCGATGCTTGCCCTCTATGACGACCTGCCCCAGGGCCTCCTGGCCGTGGCCCCGGATGGCCGGATTGCCCATATCAATACCACGCTCGCGCAGTGGTTGGGCCTGAAGGCGGAATCGGCGCGGGTGCTGGCGCTGGTGGACGTAGTGTCATCCGACGGCGCGGCGCTGATCCGGGCCGCCGGTCGGGCCGGGCGGGTCACGCGGCTCGACCTCGATCTGTTGCGCGAGGACGGCCGCGCCTTTCCTGTGCACCTGGTATGCCGCGGGCATGGGACGCGCGGCGTGCTCTCGATCCTGGTCCTCGACCGCGGCGAGAGCGCGCAGGAGAAAGCGCGGGCACCCGGAGAGGCGCAGCTCGCCCGCACCGTGCAGGCGGCGCCGTTCGGCATCGCCACCGTCGCCTCCGACGGCCGCATACTCGATGCCAACACCGCGTTCATGCGCATGTTCCTGCGCGACGACGGGCTGCCTGAGACCGTGGACGACTTGGCGCCGAGCTCGGACGAGCGCGGCCGCGAGGAGCTGATGCGGGCCTTGCAGCGGGCCTGCTCTGGCCGCACGGGGGCGAGCCCCGTGGAGGTATTCCTGGGCCCCCAGCGCGAGTTCGCGCGCCGCATCTACGTGAGCCCGCTCGGCACCGGCGCCAGGGCGCGCGAGGGCGCGATCCTCTATGTTATCGACGCCACCGAGCAGAAGGAGCTGGAGCTCAAATTCGCCCACAGCCACAAGATGGAGGCCGTCGGGCAGCTGGCGGGCGGCGTGGCGCACGACTTCAACAACGTGCTGACCGCCATCATCGGCTTCTCCGATCTGCTCCTGCAGACGCACCGGCCCACCGACCCGGCCTATCGCGACATCATGAACATCAAGTCGAGCGCCAACCGCGCCGCCGGCCTGGTGCGCCAGCTGTTGGCCTACTCGCGGCGCCAGACGCTGCAGGCGGAGGTGCTGGAGCTGGGCGAGCTGCTGACGGATCTCTCGGCGCTGCTCAACAAGGCGCTGGGCGAGAAGATCGCGCTCAAGATCCTGCCCGCCCGCGACCTGTGGCATGTCAAGGCCGACAAGACCCAGTTCGAGCACGTGATCATCAACCTCGCCGTCAACGCCAGGGACGCCATGCTCGACGGCGGCCGCCTCACCATCCGACTGCGCAATGTGTCAGAGCGCGAGAGCCTGAAGCTGTCGGGCATCGGCGTAACCGCAGGCGAATACCTGCAGGTGGAGGTGGAGGACACGGGTGTCGGCATCCCGCCCGACGTGATCGGCCGCATCTTCGAGCCGTTCTTCACCACCAAGGACGTGGGCAAGGGCACCGGGCTCGGCCTCTCCACCGTCTACGGTATCGTCAAGCAGACCGGCGGCTATATCTTCGCCGACAGCGAGGTGGGCAAGGGCACGACCTTCCGCATCTATCTGCCGCGCCACATCGTCGAGAGCGAGGAGGAGCTGCCCCAGCGTGCCAGGAAGGTGGAGGTGACGCGCGATCTCACGGGCGTCGGCCGCGTGCTGCTGGTGGAGGACGAGGACGTGGTGAGGAGCTTTGCCGCGCGCGCCCTCTCCCGCCAGGGCTACGAGGTGCTGGAGGCCGGCACCGGCGCCGAGGCCCTGGCGCTGATGCAACGCGAGCAGCGCGGCGTGGACCTGGTCGTCAGCGACGTGATCATGCCGGAGATGGACGGGCCGACGCTTCTCAAGGAGCTGCGCAAGTCCAAGCCCGACCTTAAGTTCATCTTCGTCTCGGGCTACCCCGACGACGCCTTCAAGAAGAGCCTGGACGAGGGCGAGGACTACGCCTTCCTCCCCAAGCCCTTCACGCTGCCGCAGCTGGCCGCGAAGGTGAAGGAGGAGCTGGGGCGGTGAGGACCTCCTCGCCCCGCTTGCGGGGAGGGCCGCGGTGGGGGGCAGCAAGGGGCTGAGAGCCGGCGAGATGCCGTAGAAGTGACCTGGTCGGCAGTACGTCGACGATCAGGTAGTTCGCCCACTGCCCCCCCGCCGTGGTGCCGACGAAGCGCTCGGCCAGCACCCCGCTGTCGGCGATGCAGAGGGTGGTGCCGGAGAGGCTCAGGGCGCGTCATCTCGCGGGCATTGAAATAGCGCATCTTTGATTGATCCAGCAACGTTCGCGCGCTCCGTTTTGTGCCGTTTTTATCGAGACGGTTGCGAGCATTGAATAGCGGCATGCGGAAAGCGCTCGCTGACGAAGCTTGCCAACAGCGTTGCGTTGACGTGGCGAGCAACGCGCGCTCCACCTCAACCAGAACCGGTTGGCCTCGCATGTCAGAGACAGGCAGGTTCGACTGATCATCTTCGGGCGTACTTGCACTTCTAATTATTACACCAAAGAAAACGTAAAATACTCCATAGACTACTTGAGGAATAATGATAGACTATCCTAATAATAATCTATGTTGCGCTCAGTCTTAAATTTCTGGATAT
>JBAPMW010000061.1:0-2196 GCA_049278815.1 Hyphomicrobiaceae bacterium | reverse complement strand
GTGTGCAGCACTACAGTGGGGAGATTTTCGACCACGGGAACAGGCGTCGCGCGCGACACGATCTTCGCCAGTCGCTCTTCGCGAAATCGGCGGATACGTTCCCCCAATGCCTCCGATGCAGTGAAGGCAATGCGAATCTCCCCCACATCAAGAGGGTACTTCCCCGCGCTGTTGCGCCCGTAGAACTTGCTATGCTCCCTGAAGATCACGCGGTGCGGTGCGCTCCAGCTTTGAGGTATTCGGAGAAGCACCACTGAGCGACTGCCGCCCAACTCGACGGCTACGATATCGCAGTGGGGCAGCCGTGGCTCAAGCCCACTCCTGAGCAGGTTTTCGAGACGCTGGATATCGCTATCGAGATTTGCCCCATCGACGCCGACTAGCTTCGTGGGTGCTCCGTCTTTTGCCTCGAGGCCAAAGAGCAGATCGCCGCCGCTGGCGTTTGCGAACGATGATGCGTCGGCAAGGAACTCACGCTTGTCCTCGTCCCTGGGGCCCGGCAGCTGCCGTTTGTACTCTATCGTTTTCCCTTCACGGACAGAGTTCTTGATCAAGCCTTGCAAATCTGCGGGGGTGATGTCGCGTATCGCCTTTGGGATCATGATTCGCCTACCTCTCAACCACTCACGATGTCGGTGGCAACTTCGGGCGATGGCAGCAGATTGCTCCGCCGCCACCACATCACATCAGATCACTCCGCCGCCGCCACCGCCTCCGCCAGGAACCCGCCGGACTGGCGCGCCCACAGGTCGGCGTACACCCCGCCACGCTGCAGCAGGGACGCGTGCGTGCCCTCCTCGACGACGCGGCCCCTGTCGAGGATGATCAGCCGGTCCATGGCCGCGATCGTCGACAGGCGATGGGCGATGGCGATCACGGTCTTGCCGGCCATCAGGTTGTAGAGCTGCTCCTGGATCGCCGCCTCCGCCTCCGAATCCAGGGCGCTGGTGGCCTCGTCCAGCACCAGGATCGGCGCGTTCTTCAGAAGCACGCGCGCGATCGCAATCCTCTGGCGCTGGCCGCCCGAGAGCTTCACGCCGCGCTCGCCCACGTGCGCGTCGTAGCCCTTCCTCTCCCGCAGATCCGAGAGGCCCAGGATGAAGTCGTGCGCCTGCGCCTTCCTGGCCGCGGCAACAACCACCGCCTCGCCGGCATCGGGACGGCCGTAGAGGATGTTGTCGCGCACCGAGCGGTGCAGGAGCGAGGTGTCCTGCGTCACCATGCCGATCTGCGCCCGCAGCGAGTCCTGGGTGACCGCGGCGATGTCCTGACCGTCGATCAGGATGCGCCCGGATTCCAGGTCGTAGAAGCGCAGGAGCAGGTTGACGAGCGTGGACTTGCCCGCGCCGGAGCGGCCGACGAGGCCCACCTTCTCCCCCGCCCTGATATGCAGCGAGAGGTCGTGGATCACCCCGCCCCGGCGCGCGGTTCCGGCTCCCGCCGGCGCCTGGCCGTAGTGGAAGTCCACGTGCTCGAAGCGGATGTCGCCCTTCGTGACCCTGAGCGCTTTGCTGTCGGCGCTGTCGACCACCTGGTTGGCGCGGGAGATGGTCTCCATGCCCTCCTGCACCACGCCGATGTTCTCGAAGATGCCGGCGACGACCCACAGGATCCAGCCGGACATGCCGATGATGCGCAGAACGAGGCTCATCACCGCCGCGATGGCGCCGATGCTCACCGCATCCTGCGCCCACAGCCAGATCGCCATCCCGCTCGCCGACACCATCAGGAGGCCGTTGAGCGAGTAGAGCACCAGGTCCATCGCCGTGACGAGCCGCAGCGAGGCCTGCCACGCCGCCACCTGCTCCTCCAGCGCGGCACGCGCGTAGGCGTCCTCGCGCTCCGCATGGGCGAACAGCTTCACGGTCAGGATGTTGGTGTAGCTGTCGACGATGCGCCCCACCAGCATCGAGCGCGCCTCCGACGCTGCCGTGGAGCGCTCCTTGATGCGGGGCACGAACACGATCAGCGCGCCGATGTAGAGCGCGAGCCAAGCGACCAGCGGGATCAGCAGGCGCCAGTCGGCGACCGCGAACACGACGGCGGCGCCGATCCACTGCACCAGCGCGTACCAGATGGCGTCGATCACCTGCACCACCGAGTCGCGCAGCGCCGGTCCGGTCTGAATGATCTTGTTGGCCACCCGGCCCGCGAAGTCGTTCTGGAAGAAGCCCAGGCTCTGGCGCAGCACGTAGC
>JBAPMW010000060.1:0-5137 GCA_049278815.1 Hyphomicrobiaceae bacterium | reverse complement strand
CCCACCCCTAACCCCTCCCCACAAGGGGGAGGGGAATCCGCGCCGTGCTTGCGTCCTGCGTACGGACTCACACTCACCGCCATTTCAACAGCACAGTTTCTGCGCAGACCAGGAGCCGGCCGGGTGACCCAGCCAGAAGCGTCGACCGTCGACATCAACGGATTTGCCACGCGCGTCTGGCGCAAGGGGAGCGGTCCTCGCATCGGGTTTCTTGCCGGTTATGGCGGCCTGCCCAAGTGGATTCCGTTCCTTGACCGCCTCGCCGAGAGCCGCACCGTGGTCGTGCCCTCGTTGCCTGGCTTCCCAGGCGGCGATCGCGGCCACACGGTGCTCGATACCCATCTCGACTGGGTGTTGGCGGTTCGCGACCTCATTGACAAGGCGGGGCTCGCCGGCGCCGACCTCGTCGGCAGCTCGGTGGGCGGGTCGTTCGCCGCGGAGGTGGCCGCGATCTGGCCGGACAAGGTGGAGCGGCTGGCGCTCATCGCTCCCTTCGGCCTCTACGACGCGAACGCCCCCGCCGCCGATCCCTGGGCGCAGCGGGCCGACGAGGTTCCCGCGCTCATGACGGCGCTGCCTGAGGTATACAAGACGCTGAAGGAGATGCCCGCCGGCGGCAACGCGGTCGAATGGCCGATCGAGCAGACGCGCGCGGCTGAGGCCGCGGCACGTGTGTTCTGGCCTCTGGGCAACACGCGGCTTGAGCGGCGCCTCCCACTCATCAAGGCGGCGACACTGGTCCTCTGGGGCGAGCAAGACCGCCTGCTGCCGAGGAGCTACGCCAATGTCATTGCGGGCGCCATCGGCGCCAGGGCAGAGATCAGGCTCATCGCGGCGGCCGGCCATCTGGCGGAGCTCGACGAGCCCGATGCGGTCGCCGCCGCAATCCTCGACTTCATGGGGTGAGAGGAAGGCGGCCCCTCAGAAGGTCCAGCCCGAGGCCACGTGCTGCGACGCGTATACGCCTGAGCAGCCAGTGGGACGCCGTCGAGGTCGCCCACACCGAGCAAGTCCTCCGGGCGCTTGCGCAGCGTGGCCAGGACATCCTGATGCGGATGCTGCCAGGAAGCGAGGGAGGGCCAAGCTCAGGGAACAGAAACCGGACGAAAATGTCATGGCGCCGGCCAAGAGGAGTCATAACACCGTTCAGGGAAACGCTAAGTCCTTGAAAACAATGGCGCGAGAGACGGGACTTGAACCCGCGGCCTCCGGCGTGACAGGCCGGCGCTCTAACCAGCTGAGCTACTCCCGCAATCCTATGGGCGCGCCGGCAAAGCCTTGCGCGCCCGTCACGGGGGCTCGTGTACGTGACCGCGACTCCCCCGTCAAGCGGTGCCTGCGATCCCGAGTGATCGTGGGCGAGCGCGCGGCAATCTCGGGGGCAGTCTCGGCCGCATCCTGGTGCGCTGTGGCCCCGCCTACCTCCCGTCCACCACCCCGCCGACGATACCCAGCAGCAGGGCAATATCCGCCGGCCGCGACAGCCGGTGCTCGCCGTCCGGGACGGCCGTCACCCGCGTCCAGGCGCCGGAGAGGTGGGCGGCGAGGGCGAGGGTGTGCTGCCAGGGCACGTCGGGGTCCTGCTGGCCGTGGATGATGTGCACGGGACGGCCGGGGTCGAACGGCGCGCGGCCGATCAGATGGCGCCTGCCGTCGTCGATCAGGGCGCGGGTGATGGGGTAGGGGCCGTCGCCGTAGCGGGACGGGCGCAGGAACACGCCCCGCTCCTCGATGTCCCGGCGCGCGCTCGGCGGCAGGCGCTGCCACATCAGCTCGGTCATGTCCCAGGCGGGGGCAATGAGGACGAGGGCGTTGATGCGGTCCGCGGGGGTCGGGTGTCGGGTGTCGGATGTCGTCTCGCCGACCTCTTCCGACGCCCGACGCCCGACGCCCGACTGCCGATTCTCGCCCATCAGCCTCCGCAGCAACAGCAGCGCGATGTACCCCCCGAGGCTGGATCCGATCAGGATCTGCGGCCCCTGCGTCAGCGCCTTGAACGCCGCCTCCGCCTCCTCCAGCCAGCGGCTCACCGTCCCGTCCTCGAACCGGCCCTCCGACTGCCCGTGCCCTGAGTAGTCGAACCGCAGGCACGCAAGGCCCTGCCCTTGCGCCCATTCGGCCACGGCCGAGGCCTTGGTGGAGACCATCTCCGACTTGAGGCCGCACAGCCAGACGAGCCCAGGCTTGCCCGTCTGCGCCGCCGGCTGTTGCAGACAGGCGATGCGGCGGCACTCCGCGCCGGAGCCCACATCGAGGAATTGCGGTTGCGGTGCGGCCATTCTATCAAAACCCACGAAAGGGGCCCCTTGCATCAGCATCGGCGCTCTCGTTCGCCATCGCAAGCGCCCCCCTCAGGAACGAGCTCTCCAGCGTGCCCAAAGACCGGCCCACCATACTGCAGATCATCCCGCAGCTCGACGCCGGCGGCGCCGAGCTGAGCGTGGTGGAGATCGCCGGTGCGGTGGCACGCGCGGGCGGGCGCGCCCTTGTGCTCGCCGAGTCCGGCCGGCTGGCGGCCAGCATCGAGGCGGCAGGGGGCGAGGTGATGCCATTCCCCGCTGCCACCAAGAACCCGCTGCGTATCCTTGCCAACGCCCGCAGCATCGCACGCATTGCCACGCGGGAGGGGGTGGACCTGATCCACGCCCGCAGCCGCGCCCCGGCCTGGAGCGCCCTCATGGCGGCGCGCCGCCTGGGCGTCCCGTTCGTGACCACCTATCACGGCGCCTACAACGAGACCAACGCGGTGAAGCGCTTCTACAACAGCGTGATGGCGCGGGGCGACGCGACGATCGCCAACTCGCACTACACCGCGCGCCTCATTGCCGACCGCTACGGCACGCCGCCGGCGCGTCTGGTCGTGATCCATCGCGGCGTCGACACCGCCCGGTTCGACCCGGAGCGGATTGCGCCGGAGCGTGTTGCCGCGCTGCGGCAGGCCTGGGGCGTCGAGGCAGGTCAGCACGTGATCCTGCAGGCCGCCCGGCTGACGCGCTGGAAGGGCCAGAGCGTGCTGATCGAGGCCGCCGCGCGGCTGCTGGGCGGGGGCCAGCTCGACGATGCGTCGGTCGTCCTGGCCGGCGATGCCCAGGGGAGAGACAGCTACGTCGAGCTCCTGCGCGGCCAGATCGCACGCCTTGGGTTGCGGAGCCGGGTGCGGCTGGTGGGCCACGTCGAGGACATGGCCGCCGCCTACCTGGCCGCTCACGTGACGGTGGTCGCCTCAATCGAGCCGGAGGCCTTCGGCCGCACCGCCATTGAGGCGGCGGCCGTCGGCTGCCCGGTGATCGCCACCGACATTGGCGCACCGCCCGAGACGGTCGTGGCCCGCTCCGCACCTGTGGAGACCGCGACCGGCTGGCTGGTGCCACCGGCGGATGCCGAGGCGCTGGCGGCACGTCTGGCCGAGGCCCTCGCCCTTCCTGCTGCTGCCCGCGCCGGGATGGGCGCGCGGGCTCGCTGCCGTGCCATTAGCTATTTCTCGGTCGAGGCTATGCAGAGGAGCACGCTCAGCGTGTACGACCGCCTGCTCTCGACCGCCCTGCAGGCCGGGTTCGACGGGCGCGGAGAGGCCTCCCGCAAAACTCCCCCTTGACAGTTCTGTGAATGTGTCTCCTCAACGACCTTGACTTGTGGCACCATCCCACCGATTTTTACAGCTCACTTGGAGGTGAATGCCGCCAGCCATCGCCTCTGGCGTGGCGGAGTGCGGTATTTGGATCAACGACAGAAGGAGACTGAACATACGTCGTCCAATGAGGGCCGCGCCCGAGCGCGCGCCAGCCGGTCCGCGGATGAACGAAGACATCCGCGTGCCCGAAGTCCGTTTGATTGATCAGACTGGCCAGAACGTCGGTGTCGTCGCCACCTCGGTGGCCAACGCCCGCGCTGTGGAGGTCGGTCTCGACTTGGTCGAGATCTCGCCCGACTCCAACCCCCCGGTTGCCAAGATCCTCGATTACGGCAAGTTCAAGTATCAGGAGCAGAAGAAGGCCGCCGAGGCTCGCAAGCGCCAGAAGGTCGTCGAGATCAAAGAGATCAAGATGCGGCCCAGCATCGACGATCACGACTATGACGTGAAGATGCGGTCCATGAAGCGCTTCTTCGACGAGGGCGACAAGGTCAAGGTGACGCTGCGCTTCCGCGGCCGCGAGCTGTCGCACCAGGAGCTCGGCTGGCGGGTGCTCCAGCGCGTCAAGGCCGACACCGAGCCGCTCGCCAAGGTCGAGGCGGAGCCCAAGATGGAAGGCCGCCAGATGGTGATGGTGCTGGCGCCGCGCTGACGGCGCTGACGCCGGGGGGCTCGTGTGATGGCGTGAGCCTGTGATGGCCGCGATGGGCTCGTTGCGGCCATTGGCGTTTTCGGCAGTCGGGCGTCGGGCTTCGGGTGTCGACGACTCTGCGACGCCCGACACCCAACACCCGACTGCCGGTTGAAGGATCACGCGAGCTTGCGCCGCCGCTTGCCGCCCGTTCCCTTATTGAGGACCTGCGCCCATTCATCCGCCCAAAAGTGCAGCGGCAGGAGCAGCTGCACCAGCGTGTCGCCCTGCGGCGTGAGGCGGTAGCCCTCGGGCCCGTGCGCGACGATGCGCGCCTCGCGCAGCTCGCCGAGCCGGGCATTGAGCACGCTGGGGTTGGTCTCGGCGGCCTGTTGCAGGGCGCGGAATGTGAGGGAGCCTGAGCGCAGCTCCCACAGGATGCGCAGGGCCATGCGCCGGCCCAGCAGGTCGAGCAGCGCCATGATCGGCCGGCCGGTCGCCGAGCCGCGCACGCGCCGGCTTGGAAGCGGTGTGGTCACGCTATGAATTCCGTAGCTTGCAGCGGGGATGCGGTGCTAAGGAAAACATAGCACGGATGCCGACACAGGAGAGCCCGCGATGCCCGCCACGCCGCCCCCCGAGCCTCTCAAGTCGCAAGCGCCCCGCATTGCCCCCGCCGAGCCGCCCTACGCTCCGGACGTGCAGGCGCGGCTCGACGCGCTCATGCCGCCGGGGGTGGCGCCGCTTCTGCTGTTCCGCGTGCTCGCCCGCGACCAGCGCCTGTTCGAGCGGTTCATGGGCGGCGGGCTGCTCGACAAGGGCCACCTGACGCTGCGCCAGCGTGAGATCGTCATCCACCGCGTCACGGCACGCTG